>CALKLQ010000042.1 GCA_937992055.1 uncultured Clostridia bacterium
TCTCTAGTAATTCTTCCTGCTTCTCGCATAAGGTCGATTTCTTCTTGAGATTTAATCTTAATCATTGTTTACCTTGTTTAGTATTTCGCAGCAGCAGGCAATCCTCTGAACGCACTGAACCTGAAAGAAGCGTGAAAAATTTTAAATCATCATAAGACCTTAACATTAAATCAAGGTGTTTTCTTGACCATTTTGAAGTTGTCCAATCAATCATTGTTTTCATCCCTCATTGATTTTTTTAGGCTTTCAAACATTTGCTTAATTGGCAATTCTTCTTGTTGCTTTTCAGGTTCTTTAGGAAATATCACATTGCTAATTGCTTCTTTTTCTTCTTTGGTTGCTATCATTTTATAAAGTGCAATCTGAAGTGCCGGTGATTTACTTTTAAACCACTTTGCCCGCAATCCTTGCTTTGTGATAATGCGTTGCTTATTAATTGCATCTTTTAATATGTCTAATTTGTCTAGTCCATAATTATAAAAAGTTGCCCTTGAAATTGGCAAAAAAGCAATCAAATCTGTTATAAAAAGAATATTAGCTTCCGCAATAATCTTTAAACATTGTTCTACCAGTGCATCATATTCTGCTTTGTCAATCGGCAAATTTTTTTGTTTTTTTTCAGTCATTTCAACATCTCGTTTTCTGCATCTCGCCTTGACTTCCAAAATTCAGAACATGTGCAGCCGTTAATTCAATTTATATATTCTAAATAATCGCCTATATGTTCCCTTAAAAATTCGTCAAATTTTCTATTCAAAATAAATTCTTTCATTGCATCATTAAAAAATTCAAAATCTTCAAGTTTGCAATTAAATCTTGCATGCCTTGCTTTTGTACACCCCTGTTTGTCCTTTTCTGTCCAAATCAAAACAGCGTTTTCAATCTGCCTTTTCTGTTTGAAATTTATTTCAACAACAGTTTGCAGCCACTCCAAAAAAAGTTGCTGCCTTGTTTTATAGTCAACAACATTTGCAAAATTTTCAATCTTTTTAATCATTAATTATTTACCACTCTACATTCAGAATGAATAATGTCAGGAAGCCACTTCCCATTCACAAATTTATTTCTCCAACTATCTTTTTGAGGTAATGAAGCAAGGTATTTTGCACGTTGTTTTTCGGGTGAAATTGCTTGCCCATAAACAGCCGGCATGGTAGTTGCACAAGCAACAAGCGGTGTAGGGCAAACTTGTGGTTGAATTTTTAATTTTTCTTGATTATTAATAAGAAAAATGTCTGCTTCTTCTCCTTTTAGTTCTTCAACTTCAAGCAAACATTTTCTGCTGTTTTTTCTGCCAAATCTCTTAATCTGAACACGCTGCAAGCCGCATTTTTTACAAATACAACTTTCAACAATTTCAGTGAAAACCCTTTGTTCGTTTACAAATTTTTTAACAAGTGGCTTAACTGTGTATGTTTCAATACACCAATATGTTTCTGTATCATTTTTTTTGTATTTTATTCCACAACATAAAAAAGCCACAAATCACCCTCATTTTAGCAATGTAGATCTTTTCGGTGAAAAACCCCTTGCCACTTACCATTATAACGCATGTTTCACTGTCCAGATGGACAGTCTTTCAAAAATCGCTTGACAATTAACAAAAAGAAGCCTATTTTCAAGGCTTCCTGCTCTTTTATTATTCTTCACATATACTTTGCCAATTCTTGTTTTGTTACTTCTTTAATCAATAATGCCCGGCGGTTTTGCGGCACTTTGTCAGGTATTCTGTAAACCTTGTATATTTTTTCAAGGTGATACTTAATATTTCTGATTGAATAATGCAATTTTTCCGCTATCTGTGCATTTGTTTTGCCTTCCACTACCATTGCAAGAATCGTGTTTTGGGTTTCATTAAGTGCTGCTGCCATCCCCTTCACCCCCTTTGTATTCTTCCTCTGTTGTTTGTACAATAACAACTTCTATAAGTTCCTGAATTTGATTTAATAAACAATAATAGTCTTTTGGTGTATATTTGTAAGGATTTTCTTTATATGGTTTAACCATTTTTGCTATTTTATAAATAGCATTATCAAAAATTTGGTTTTTGCTTATTTCCTCTTTTAATCTTTGTTCTAAAACTCTGTTTCTTTTCTGTTCTTCATCACGCAAAAAATAAGCATTTTTTAACCCTTTTTCTTTGTTGCTTTCTTCTTTAATAGTCGCAACCAATGCAAGAATCGCATGTGCCACTGCTGCTGTTACATAAATTTGAGCAGTTGAAGAATCCGTTGCTTGTGTCATATCCTGTTCTACAAGCTCAATTAAATTTTCTGAATCAAGTTTCACTTTCACTTTCATTTTATATTCTCCTTTAATAATAGTTATATTTGGGCGGTTCATAAGGTTTTGTGTCAAAAAGCTGTTGCTGCACTTCAGGGGCTTTGCCTTGAAGAATTTTATTGAAACAAGCCGCCGCAATTTGCATCAATCTTATTTCTTCATCCGCCTTTTCTTGTGTCATTTTGCCTGCTTTTACCCACTTTGGATATACATTCACACGCAGTGCAGCTTCTCTTGCACAACAATCTTTTAATTTTCGTATTGTTTCAAAGTCCATTGCCGCCCCCTCAAAAATGTTTTGAATATTCTTCCTGAAGGTTCTTTGCATTCTGCTTCCGAATATCCTTTTTTAAGAATTTCTTCAAGTTCTTGTTCGCTGTATGCAATTTTTACAGTATCAATAGGAATTTTGTCTGTCGTGTAAATATCTTCTTTATAAATTTTGTCAAGATATTTTGCCCTTTGAATGTTTTTGTTTTGTTTTTTATATTCAATAAGTGTCGGTTCAATAAATTTTTTATTAACAACAAGTGCAAACACTTTTCCAAGAAGGCAAAATGGATCGGGGAAGTTTGGAATTTCAACTTCAACAAATTCAATCGGTTCGCCATACTTTTGAACATATTCCCAATCTTCTTGAATTTTTGATTTTATGAATTCCCACTTCTTCGCCTTTATACACATTGAAACAATTTTTGAATAATATGTATTATCTTTTTCTTGCAAATATTTCAAGTGATTTTCAACAGCCAGCCAGTAAGTACAACCGCGATTTCTAAAGTAATAATCTGTAAGATAAAAACCCCAGCAGCGATTATCACCTGAAGTGAAACCGAGTGTCCCATCTTCATACAAGAAACATTCTGAAACTTGTCCACTGCAACATGGACCATATTCAATGTCTGAAACGTGTGCAATTTCTTTTTTTTCTTTTCTCATTGTTTTTGCTCCTACATCATAAGTTTTGACATTTCAATTTTGACAATTTCGCGGACAAGAACAGCTCGTTTTGTTTCAGCTGGTCCTTTGATTCCGAAATATTTATATATTCCCTTCAAGTCTTTTTTGATTTTATCGACCGAAAAGCAAAGTTTGTCTGCGATTTGCTGATTTGTTTTGCCTTCAATAAGCAAAGTGACAATTTCTTTTTGTGTTTCTGTTAGTGTCATTTCTCCTCAAACTCTCCCCGCTCTTTAGAACGGAATTTCATCATTCAAATATCGTTCAGGAATTCCGCTTTCTAATACGTCGCGAACATCGAAAGAACAATGCGGAACAACGAGCGAATCAATATGCAAAACAAAAACAGATTGCTGTTCTTTTTTTGCAACAGCTTTTGCGTCTTCAAGTGCTGTTTGATAGTTTTTATATACCTTGTTCGGACTTCCCTTTTTCGGATTAAAAACAAGATAATTCGGAGTTTTTATTTTTTTGCTGTCTTCTTGCGTTTTCAATAACTGATTTTCAAGTTCCCAAATTTTTGAACGTAATTCTTGATTTTTATTTTGCAAATCGTCATTGACAATTCTGTAAACTTCTTGCATTTCGCTTTCAAGCAAAGTGCAGTCGTGCTGATTCAGCATATAAGAAAATAATTCTTGATAAGCTGGAGAAATTTCTGTTTTTTCTTCCGCAGAAGTAACTTCTCCCGGAACATTTTCTTCAGGTTGACTTTCTTCTGTCTGAGTTGCTGTCGTTTGATAACCGTCAAGAAAATTTATAAGAATATGCTGTTTTGCTTTTTTGTCTGAGCCATAATCAACAAATTGACCGACAACTTCATATATTGTTTTTCTGTAACTTTGAGCATAATTGACAGAAATACCGCAATTGTGAGCAGTATCAACAACAGAATCACCGTCAAGCATACTTGCAAGAATCATTTGTTCTTTTTCAGTCAATTCATTTTTAATCTGTTGAAATATTTTTTCTTTGTTCATTTTCCTTCCCTTTCTGAAGTTCGATTTCGTCAACAATTTTCCCGTTTGCAGTTGCAACTTTGATATTTTTTTTGTTTTCGTTCATGTACCTTAACGCGTAACCGATAAGCGAACCATGCAAAATATAGTCAATCGGTTCAAATTCTTTGTCTTTGCCGCTTGCTTTTGCGTCTTGCAAAAATTGATTTGCAAAGGCAATCACAAAGGCTGCGTTGCAATTTTCTTTTTTGTCGTAAATTTCAGCTTTTGCAATTTTGAGAGCTTCTGAAATTTTGTTTCTTTGTGCTTCTGTTTCGTTGTTCATTTTTTCTCCTTTATGTTCAATCAAGCCTGTTTCCGAGTTTTATTGCCCAGCAAGACGGCAAGTTCAAGTCGTTCTTTTCGGAAGTTTGAAAAATTCTTTCAACAGCAAAGAACATTGTTTCAGCGTTTTTCGTGCAACCTCTTTGAAATCTGACTATTTTGTAAGGTTTTTCAACTGTCCTTCCGAATTTTCTGTTGAAATACGGTTTCATTTCGCGGTATTCTGTTGTTTTTTCTCCCGATTTGATTTTGTCAAACCATTCAAACTTTAGTGTCAAATACAAAATTTTTCCGACACTTTCGTAATTTGAACCACATTCGCAAGAATGCCAGCGTTCAGGGTTTGTTTCTTGACAAGAATTGTCATTGAAATAGTCTGAATATTTGCAAGTCAAGCAATTCTTTTTTGCGAATTCCGATTTGTGAATTCTAACTTCGTATACCGTCATTGTTCCGTCCCCTTGTGAAATACAAGAAAAAATGTATTATTATTTTTATGAAAAATAATCGGTTTTGTTTCTATTACTTCAAGTATTTGCTTTAGCTTAATATCACGCGTGGCCCATTTAAAAATCAATGTTCCTTCAGGTTTTAAAACCCGCATACATTCTCTAAATCCTTGTTTTATTTCAACGGACCAACTTTCAGAAAGTTTCCCGTATTTTTTACAAAGCCAGCTGTTGACACCAACTTTCAACAAGTGTGGCGGGTCAAATATAACAAGACTGAAAGAATTGTCTTCAAAAGGAATGTTCTTAAAGTCTGCGACAATATCAGGTTTAACTTTTAAGATACGGCCGTCGCACAAAATTTCTTCAATTTCTCTGTTGTCCATAAAAACAACATTGTTGTTGTTTTTATCAAAATGAAACATTCTGCTTCCACAGCATACGTCGATTATTGATTTTGTCATTGTTCCGCCCCTTCTTTTGCTTTTTTATTGTCGTAATACATTTCAGGCGGGACTTTTACACCGAAATAATTGAAAAGATTTGTCAAAAATTCCTCTGTCTGCGAGCTTCTGCCCCATTTGCACATACAATCAACGTATGTGTGAGCTTGTTCGGAATGATGATTGCTTGCACTTTCAAGATATGCTTCAGCGTCTTTTTCTGTAAAGAAAACCCCGTCAGTCCACGAAACAGGTTCACTTGAAAATCGTTGAAGTGCTTCGTTGATGTGTTCTTCTAACCATTCATTTATTCTGCTGTCTTCAAGACCTGTTCCGATATATTTCAATATGTCTTCAAGATTGTCGTCTTCGTTTAATTCAATAAGGTCATCTTCGTATCTTTCACGAATGCAATCTTCAATTTTTTCAATGCCTGCTGCATAAGGATCATAAAAGAATTCTCCTCTATCGTCAGGAACGTAGCTGTCATTATAGTCAATAATTGTGTAATAATAAGGAAAACGCGTTCCCCTGTTGTTTTGAGAAGACATTTCTGTCAAGAATTCAACAATTTTGTTGCGAATATCATTTGCCCCGTTCATTTCTCTTTGCAAACTTTGGTTTTGAAGAACTACTGCGTTATATTGATTTACTGTTTGAGCAAGTGTTGTGTCGAACTGTTTTTTCATAAGCAAAAGTTGTTTTGCCGGGAAATGTCCGAGTTCGATTTCAGCACCGAGCGGAAGTTCCATTCTTGCAGCAAGCATTCCTTCTCTGTCTGTTTCTTCACTTTCTCCGACTATAATTCTGAAGCCGTCGGAGCTTTTAAAAATTTCTTTTTCGTTTTTCATTCTGTTTTCTCCTATGAATTAAGGTATTTTTGAAGAATTCTGATTGCGGATTCGCAACCCTTAGCAACTCCCACGCAATAGTCTTTTTTATCAAGTTTCTGAAGCCATTCTTCTTGTTCCGGTTTAAGTTTGCCGCCTTTTACCCTTTTCATTTCAATAAAGAAAACTTCATGGGTTTTGCTTCTGTTGCTGTGCAAAATAATCAAATCAGGAAAGCCTTTTTTCAGCCCCATAGCTTTTTGCCTTCTGATATAACCAAAGTGATTGAAGTCTTTTGAGCCGTCATCATTTTTTTTAGGAATATACATCCCATTTTGTGTGCTTAAAACAATAATGTTGTTAGCTTCACAATAATTGACAAATGCAATCTGTTCTTCACTCTCTTTTGGTGTCGTGTTCTTTTTTGTTACCATTTCTACATCTCCAAATTGGGTGGTAAGGGGCAAAATGCCCCCTTCCAACTAATCAAATAACCTTGTTTGCCTTGCAAATTTATCAATCTTTTCTTCAATTTCGGCTTGTTCTTTTTCAAGGTTATCAATTTCATTTTTTAATTTTGAAATATCATATTCCGCATCATCTGCTTTTTTGCTGTGTTCTTTAAGCAAATTTTGAATATTGATAATACTTTCAAAATTTTTGGTGTTATCTTTTAAACCTTTTAAATTTTCGGCATCAACATTGGAATGAAGGGCTTCTGAAACAATATCTTTAAGTTTCACAAACGGTTCATAATCAAGTGTGCTTGCCAAATCTCTGTGATAATCAACAGTGTTTTCAAGTTCTGCAATTTTGTCATAATTTGAACTTATGCAACGCTTAATTGTTTGAATCCTAAGCAAAGCCTTTTTTTCTTCAGCAGTGTTTGCAATAACTTCAGGCACTGCACTTTTTGCAGTTTCAACAATTACATTTGAATTGCCTGTTGTAGCTTCTGCACTCACTGCCCCTTCTTCTTTTGTGTTTGTATGGGGTTGGTTTGAAGGTTGTTCTGTATCTCCTTCAGTTTCTGTTCCATTTCCACTTGTGCTGCCTTCATTAGTATCTGCCTGTAATTCGGCATCTGTGTCATCAGAATTAATACTGCATATCTGTTCATTTTCACCTGCCTTTTCTCCTGAAGGGGCATCAAACATTTTTTCAATGTTTTCTTTTAGTTTAGAATTGCTTTCTTTCAGTTCTTCATTTGCAGCTTCAACAGCTTCTAATTTTTCAGCAATTTTAGTGTTTTCTTCTTCAAGTCCTTCTGCTGCTTCTTGCATTGTTTGAATTGCTGCTTCTGCTGCCTTTTCAGTATTTTCTTTTTCTTCTGCACAAGCTGTTGTTTCAGCTTCAACTTCAGGGCTGTCATTAAGATTTTCTGCAACCGTTGTGTCAGCTTCTGAAACAACTTCTTTTTCAGGTGTCAAGTTTTCCTTAACAGTTGAATTTTGGGCAACTTCAAATTCTTCATAGATATTTGGATTGTCTAACTCGTTGCCAATGTACT
>CALKLQ010000043.1 GCA_937992055.1 uncultured Clostridia bacterium
TGTATAAATCGCCTCTCTGCCATCTTCAAACCAAACCGTGGTTTCACCTGTTTGTCTGTCTATGGAATATATATAGCCAATATCGCCATTGAACACACCCTGACCTTCTTCAATCATATATCCATTTTTCTTTTTCCAGGCAAGATTATAATTGTTGGCAATATGCATAACCTTGTCACCTTCTCTAAAAATAGTTGCGCCCATAATAAGCTCATTTTTGTTTAATGAAGAAGGATTTAAGCTTTCCTGAATCTTTTGATTCAATGAATTAGTTCCACATACCCCCGCTTTTAGTGGGGCAAGAATTTGTATTTTACTATTGTCAATTTTTAAATAATTTGGAATTCGATGGGTTATAAGCTCCATAATACTGTCACAGACATCTACACTTTCCGTCCTTTGTTCAAAAAAGAAGTCTTTGCTCTTGTTGTCAATAACTGGCATCTTCCCGCTATTTATCAGGTGAGCGTTAGTTATGATTAATCCCGAATCTTCCTGTCTAAAAATTTTTGTCAACATACTAACTTCAAAGACTCCACTGGTCAAAATATCATCCAAAACATTTCCAGCACCAACGCTTGGAAGTTGGTCTTTATCTCCAACCAAGGTCAGGTTACAATCACGTGGAAGCGCCTTTAAAAGTGAGTTCATAAGCGAAATATCAACCATCGATACCTCATCCACTATAACCGCATCACATTCTAGAGGGTTGGTTTCATTATAGACAAAATTGCCCTTGCTCTTAAAGTCAATTTCTAAGGCACGATGAATGGTACTAGCTTCAACACCGGTGCTTTCATTCAAACGTTTTGCAGCCCTTCCGGTAGGAGCAAGCAAAATGACCTTTTTGCCAAGTTGATTAAATATATTGATAATACACTTAATAATAGTTGTTTTACCCGTACCAGGTCCGCCAGTTATCAAACTGACACCACTATTAATTGCCGTTTTAACCGCATTTTTTTGCTGGTCGTGTAGTTTGATTGAGTTCACCTTTTCAAAAAAAGTTATATCACTTTCAACATCATAATTTTGGCTAACAGACATGTATTTTAAAAGACACAATTTTTGCGCCACCGAACTTTCTAGGTAGTAATATCTAGAAAGCATTACAATTTCATGACGATTAACAAAAAAATCAAGCACTTGAGATTCAATTTTTAACTCATCAATGACTGAGGAAAAAGTGTCAAGGCACTCATCCTCCTCAAAGCCTAAAATTTTTTCTGCTTGTAAAAATAATTCTTTTTTATAAATAAAGGTATTTCCAGTTTTTTCACTATTATCTTTTAAGCAATGCATCAATCCAGCTCTAATTCTGTATTTGCTCTTTGGGTCTATTCCCATTTTTTTTGCTATGACATCCGCAGTCAAAAAACCGATTCCTTCGATATCTTCGACTAACTTATATGGATTGTTTTTTACAATTTCCGCAGTTTTTTCTTTGTAAACCTCATAAATTTTCAATGCCATATTAATGCTAATATTATAAGTTTGCAAAAAAATAATTGTAGCTTGAAACTTTTTAAGCTCTCTAAAACTATCTCCAATGCTCTGCGCCTTATTTTTGCTTATTCCCCTTATTTTCTCTAACTCAAGAGGGTTGAACTCGATTATGGCAAGGGTGTCTTCCTTAAATTTAGAAACAATTGCCTTGGCAGTTACAGGACCCACACCCTTTATTAACCCACTTCCCAAATACTTTTCTATTCCTGTTAGCGTTGTTGGGTAAACATACTCTACACTGTCAAAGGCAAACTGGGAGCCATATCTAGAATTAGCCACAAATTCACCCTCTAAACGTAAATTATCTCCAACGTTAATTTGTAAAAGTTTTCCTACTATTGTATACATTTTTTCATCACAAGAAAATTTGGCAACAGTATAACCATTCTCATCATTTCTATAAACAATATTTTCAACTACGCCATGAATGTTCATATAAAAAATATATCTTAAAACCAAAAAAAGAGCAAGCAAATCTCTTTACTAAAACTATTTACAATATCAAATAACAGCCCTTTTCAATATGAAAAATTGATTTTATAATTGTTTTATGATAGAATATTTATATGGAAATTACCAAGTTAAAGCTTTTTAACTTTAGAAACTACATTGAGGAAAATTTCGATTTTTCCGATGGCTTAAATATTTTGGTTGGCAAAAACGCTCAAGGCAAAACAAACGCTCTTGAGGCTGTTTTGTATTTTGCTATTGGAAAAAGTTTCAAAAATATAAAAGATAAGGAATTAATTTACTTTGGTAAGGAAAATGGCAATATCAAAATTGAGGTTAAAAAAAAATATTCAAAATTAAAAATTGATTCCTATCTATTCCAAAAAGAAAAAAAATCTATTAAAATAAACTCTATACCTATAAAAAAAATAG
Organism: uncultured Clostridia bacterium; assembly: GCA_937992055.1. Classification (GTDB taxonomy): domain Bacteria; phylum Bacillota; class Clostridia; order Christensenellales; family UBA1242; genus CAJKWP01. The sequence continues at coordinate 2,389 of CALKLQ010000043.1, forward strand.
GTGAACTCTTCACCCACTTCAATGCTGTGTACTTTGCTCCTGATGAACTTAGGCTTGTAAAAGAAACCCCTCAAGATCGCCGTAGATTTATGGATATCGACATATCTCAAACCAGCAAGGTCTACTTTTATAATTTGGGACAATATGAAAAAGTTTTGGCTAACAGGAATAAGCTTTTAAAAGATTGCAAAAACAAACAAGAGCTTGAAAACACCATTGACATTTGGAACAGACAACTAGCCCTAATTGCAAGCAATATAATTTTATATAGGCTCAGATTTTTAAACGCACTTTCTCCCATAGCCCAAAAAATTCATGGTTATTTAACAGACAATCAAGAAAATCTTTCCCTCTCCTACACTGGTGAAACCGGTGAAAGCAAGGAGGAAATATATAATAATTTGTTAAAAAAGTTGGAAGAAAATTTTGAAAAAGATTATGCCTTAGGCTACACCAGCATTGGTCCTCATAGAGATGATATCAAAATCAAGATAAATGATAAAGATGTGAAATTATATGCCTCTCAAGGCCAACAACGTACCTGCGCCCTTTCACTAAAACTTTCCGAACTAGAAATAATGGAAAATGCAAGCGGAGAAAAACCAGTTTTATTGTTAGATGACGTTTTGAGCGAACTTGATGAAACACGAAAACGCAAACTTTTAGAGTTTGCAAAAAATTATCAAACCATTTTAACTACAAACGAGTTTAATTTTGAAAATTTAGAATGCACTATATTTAAAATCGAAAATGGAAAAGTAATTCAAAAAATTCATAAAAAGTGAAATATAATCTGTTTTTGTTTTCTTACTTTCTGTAAGCGGTATTCTTTTTTAGTAAATTTTTTTATCTTTAATTTTCCATGTTTATTTTAAGCTTACTATAGTTAAGCTTTTAATGTAATATGATTTTTAAAAATCTCATAACAATTTATTCATCTCTCACTCACTTAAGTTGTAGAAAATTTTATTTAACTTAACAATAAAAATTTTTTACTACTCCCACACAACCACCTCAATCTCAAAGCACAAGTCTAGCTCCACTATCCTAAAGCTTAATGTCTTACTCCTCTCTAGGTTTATCTCTATCACACTGCCATATATCTTTAC
>CALKLQ010000044.1 GCA_937992055.1 uncultured Clostridia bacterium
TTTGTAATATTTTAAATTAATTTATTTTAATTATTTTTTTAGTAAAAATCGCTGATTTTCTTATAAAAAAAGAGCTAATTTTTTAAATTAACTCTAAAATATTTTTTATTTTATTTTATACAAAAATAGCTTAAAATTATACAAAATATAATTATATTATTCATTTTTTAACAATAAAATATTAAAATTTTTCAATTTTTTGCAACTATTTAATTATTTTTTAAAATATTAAATTATTCTAAGGAAACAATGTAATAGTAAACAGGTTGCCCACCATATAAAACTGTTACTTCACAGTCAGGATATTTTTTTGCCAGTTTGTCTCCAAAGTTGTTAGCTTCTTCCTCACGCACATCTTCACCAAAGAATAAAGTTATGTTAACCACATTGTCAGTCATCATTTTTTCAATTAGGTTCTCACACGTAGGGGCAACCAAAATTCCTTTACTCAAAATAGTTTTGTCATCTAATCCAATAATTTCACCAACCGAGAGGTCAAACCCATCTACGTGAGTGTCTCTTACCGCGTAAGTCACCAAGCCAGACTTAACAGAGGATATGGCTGCCGTCATGGCATCAACGTTTTCCTCAACACTAGCATCAGGATTAAAAGCTAAAGCTGCTGAAATTCCTTCAGGAATGCTTTTGGTTGGAATTACAATCAAGTTTTTACTTGTCAAACCTTTTGCTTGTTCTGCTGCCAAAATAATGTTTTTATTATTTGGAAAAACAAACACATTTTTAGCAGAAACTTTTTCAACCGCATTTGCGACGTCTGAAGCACTAGGGTTCATGGTTTGTCCACCCTCTATGATGCTATCCACAGTTAAATCCTTAAAAACTTCGGCAATGCCCTTTCCTGGTGCCACACTAACCATGCCATTTTGTTTTATGTCAAGGTTCATCATTGCCGCTTTTTTCTTAAGTTCTCTATTTTGTTCAAGCATGTTTTCAATTTTTATATTAAACAACTCGCCTAGAGCTAACGCATATCCCAAAGCCTTGTTTGGTTCATTGGTGTGAACATGGACCTTGACTTGCAATAGGTCACCAATGCAAAGAACAGAATCTCCTATATTCATCAACTTTTCTCTGAGCTTATCAATGTCAGCAGTTGTTGTTTTTTTGTGAAGGTTGATAATCATAAACTCGGTGCAATATCCAAATTCAATTTCCGCAAGTTCACTAAGGTTTGCTTGAACCTCTTCTTCGGTTGGTATTATTACCTCTTCAAAGACAATTTCTAAATCTTCATCACCTAAAAGTGCTCTTTGCCAACCGGTAAAGATGGTAATTAAACCCTTTCCACCAGCATCAACAACGCCCGCTTTTTTTAGTACAGGCAACAATTCTGGAGTTTGATTTAACGCCTCCTCACCTTTTTCAAGAACTCTTGCAAAAAACTCCTCAAAATCACTAACCTTTTTTGCAATTTCAACAGCAGATTCACCCATAACTCGAATAACAGTTAAAATTGTGCCCTCTTTTGGTTTTGTGACAGCTTGATAGGCAACTTTTGCCCCTTCCGCTATGGCCTTGGCAAATATTTTGGTTGTTATTTCTTCATGCTTTGAAAGAATTTGACAAATTCCTTTTACAATCTGGGAGGTTATAACACCACTGTTTCCTCTTGCTCCACGAAGAGCCCCTTTTTGATATGCTTCGCAAATATTATCTAGATTATTTCCAACACAATTATTAACTTCTGTAACAGCAGACTTCATTGTTAAAAACATGTTTGTTCCAGTATCACCGTCTGGCACTGGAAACACATTTAATGAATCTACAAGTTTTTTATTTTTTTCAAGCAAGCTTGCGCCTGCGTTAACCATCTTTCTAAAAGTAGCACCGCTAATAGTTTTTTGCATTTTTAACCTCTATACCCTAACACCAACAACATGAACGTTGACAGAGTCAACAATCATGCCTGTGAAATTTTCAACACTATATTTTACCGATTTTTTTAGGCTCTCGGCAACCGCACTTATAGAAACACCGTATTTAAAAATACAGTATATATCTATAAAGATTCTGTTTTCAAAATTACTTACTTTAACACCCTTTAAATAAGGTTGATGCTTTACAAGTTCTTTGAGGTTGTCTTTAAAATTTTTGCTGACCAAGTCAACCACGCCGTAACAATCAAGCGCAGTAAATCCAGCAACACTTGCTATCGCATCGTTGCTTATACTAATTTTTCCATAATAATTATTTGTGTCAACTGTCAAAACAAAACCTCTGATTGAACATTTGTTAACAATATATTTATGATGCCTTATACACTTATTATTGTCAATTTAAAACAATATATGTTATGTTTATTTTATTCTTTAGCCCTATATTCTTATAACAAAAAATTAAGTACAAAAAATATATTGCTAGACTAGTATAAACTAAATTAATTTTTTTTTCAACTATATTCCATCTTTTTTTCAAGTAAGCAGTTTATGCAAAGCAGGTAAATGATGAGTTTAAGCCAAAATTAACATTCAATTTGGTTATTTCATAGTATGTTATACAAGGAAAAGACTTTGACTTTATTAATTTTTTAAGCTGATTATAAAAAAGCATTTACCTTTTTATCTACTGAAAAATATATCAAAGGAGGAGATATGAAAATAATATGCATTAAAGCCCCTAAACTTTTGTCTGGTTTATTAAAATTGATATTTAAAAAGCATTTGATAAAGTTTGAATAGTACATAAATTATGGAAAAGAGTTTGCTATAAGCTATCTTTTAAATCTATTTAGCATTGATTTTCTAAAAGTTTTTCATTTCAAATTTAAACAAATAAAAGTTGAAATTTGTTCTAAATATGGCTTTATCTTTGGCTAAAGCAAGGCATTTAGCCAGATAAGAGCTGCAAAATACTATGATATAAAAAAACTAGCTTTCGCTAGAATTTACATTTAACTTTAGAAAATCTGTCATAACAAGCTATAAAAAGGGCTAGAGAATTGAAACGAAGTTTCAAAGCAATCGAAGATTGCTTGCTGCGTACGCAGCTTCTCTAGCCAGATTATTTTTTGTTTGTTTTAATGCATTTTGTGCATGCTGTTACCTTTTTAACTTTTCCGTCTATTTCCATTGTGGTTTCTTGAAGATTAACCTGCCAAGTTTTGCTAGCCTTTCTATTTGAGTGGCTGACTTTATTTCCAGTCATTGCGCCTTTTCCACAAATTTCACATACTCTGCTCATTTTTCCCTCCCGCTTAAATCTAAGTCATAACATGATATCATCTTTTTTTATTTTTTGCAAGTGTTTTTTAAACCTTTTTGCACCAACTCAGATTGAGTTCTTGCAAGAGTTAAAACAAATACCCTTTTTGCCTTTGAAAGCTTAAGCACTTCACTGCAATGATTTATTGTGGCTCCCGTTGTTAAAACATCATCAACAAGAAGAACATTTTTGCCAATTATCTTTTCCTGATTTTCAACTGCAAAAGAACCAAACAGGTTTTTCTGTCGTTCAAAATAATTTAAAGTTGTTTGTGGTGGAGTGTGTCTGACCTTAATTAGAACATCGGTTTCAAGCTTTATTCCAAGTAATTTTGAAAGTTGCTTACTCAACAGTTCTGCCTGATTATATCCTCTTTCCTTAAGCCTTTTTTTGGAACTTGGAACTGGCACAATCAAATCTGCATTGTAATCATTTTCCAAATAACATTGTTCTAAGTATTTGGCCAAACTTTCAAAAGTATATTTTTGATTTCTATATTTAAAACCATGAATCAAGGTGCTAATAGGATGTTCATATAAAAAAGGTGCTCTAGCAAGATTAAAAAATCTGATATTATCCTTGCATCTTATGCAATAGTCAGACATTGAAAAAATGGGTTCTCCACATCTTAGACAAATTTTCCCTTTAATTAATGGAAGTGTTTGGCTACATTTTTCACAAACATAAGGTGGGTTTGAGGCAGAAATTTCACAACCACAAAAAATACACTTAAAATTGTTAGGGAAAATAAGGTCTAAAACTTTGTCGAAAAATGTCATAATAAAAGTATATTTTATAACTTCAACTAAGTCAAATTAAAAAAGGCTATGTTTTTAAAATATTCTCATTAAAGTGCATTAGACATAATAAAAAGCCCAAGAAACACTCTTGGGCTTTTTGCACTTTAAATTTTAAAATATTATGTGATTTAAACTTATTTAAGTTCGACTGTAGCGCCGACTTCTTTGAATTTAGCTTCGAATTCTTTAGCTTCTTTGGTTGGAACGTTTTCTTTAAGTGTTGAAGGAGCTCCGTCAACAAGAGCTTTTGCTTCTGAAAGACCAAGTCCAGTAACTTCTCTAACAACTTTGATAACGCCAATTTTGTTAGCTCCAACTTCTTTTAAAACAACTGTGAATTCAGATTTTTCTTCAGCAGCAGGAGCAGCAGCACCAGCAACTGGAGCAGCAGCAACTGCAACTGGAGCAGCAGCACTAACACCAAATTCCTCTTCTAACATTTTTACAAGTTCACTAACTTCTACTAAAGTAAGTGTTTTAATTTCTTCTACAAATTTATTCAAATCTGCCATTTTTATATTCTCCTTTTTAATTTAATACAAATCAAAATTTTGCTCTATTTTTGAGCGATTTGGTCAAGAGCAACAACCAAGCCTCTGGTTGGTGCGCTAAGCACACTGACAAGATTTCTTGCAGGGGCATTGAGCATGGACAAAAGTTGTGCAATAAGAACCTGTTTTGAAGGAAGTTTTGACAATTTTTCTATTTCTTCCTTGCTAACAACCTTGCCGTCAACAATTCCGAATTTTAATTTAAGAATCTTGTCCTCTTCAATGCTTTTAACAAGCACTTTAGGTGCAGAAACTTCGTCTTGATAACTGAACACAACGGCATTAGTTCCCTCAAGTTGGGTTTCATCAACTGCAATGCCAAGTTCGTTTAAGGCTCTTAAAACAAGTCTGTTTTTATAAACCTTATACTCTCCGCCTTGTTCCCTGAAAGACTTTCTAATCTTTGTGTCAAGTTCAACATTCAAACCACGATAATCAACGAAAGCAATAGACTTTGACTTGCTAATTTTTTCTTTAATTTCTTCAACAATGAGCTTTTTAGCTTCTAAATTAGCACTCATACATTCCCTCCTTTTTTTAAAATTTAAAGTTGCAATAAACTAAAATTCCCTTTGCCGAAATAAAGCAAAGGGAATGAAAAAACAAACCAAAACTTTATCTCGGCAAGCAGTCAAAAGACTTTACGCAAATTGCACTTGCTTTCTCAGATAAGGAAAAATTAATTTACTGGCATAGTATTACACATATTTATGTCTTTGTCAACTCATTTTTCAAACTTTTGTCTTAATTAGCATCATGAATGGTAAAACAAAAAACTAAAACACTTGCAATAAAAATAAAGATGTGATATACTCCTCCATAGAAGTGAGCATGTCTTGCTTTCCTTGTTTTCCAAATTAGGAAAACCAAAAGTCCAAAAGGAAGGAGGAAAAAGTATGAATAAGTATGAACTTCTCTATATCATTGCACAAGACGTAACTGAAGAAAAACGTGAAGCCTTGATTGCAAAATTCAAAACCTTGGTTGAAGAAAAAGGCGGAGAAATTGCTGGCATTGACAAATGGGGAATGAGAAAACTTGCCTATCCTATCAATTTCAAAAATGAAGGGTTTTACGTTCTTATGAACTTCTCTTCAAAACCTGAAGTAATTGATGGAATGAGCAAACTTATGAACATTACAGACGGAATTGTTCGTCATATGTTTGTTAAAAAAGAAGATTAGGAGTTATTTATGAACAAAGTTTTATTAATAGGAAATTTAACTAAAGACCCAGAGCTTTCTCAAACACCAAGCGGAATTTCTGTATGCCGTTTTACTTTGGCTGTTCCACGTCGTTTCCAAAACGCTGAGGGAGAAAGAGAAACCGACTTTTTAAATATTACTGTTTGGAGAAATCAAGGCGAAAACTGCCATAAATATCTTAGAAAAGGAAGCAAAGCCAGCGTCATTGGGACAATTCAAACAAGAAGTTACGATGCACAAGATGGCACCAAACGTTATGTTACAGACATTGTTGCTGATGAAGTTGAATTCCTTTCCACAAAACAAAGCACCGAAGGCGCATCAATGCCTCAAGCCAAAAAAGAAGAAGTTGCTGAGCTTGAACCTATTGATGACGATAGCCTTCCATTTTAATAGGAGGTTCAAATGAGCGAAGAAAAAGAAGTTTTAAACGAAACACCTGCTGTAAAAGAAGAAGTTAAGACTGAAGAAAAATCAGTTAAAAAATACCGCAAGAGTGTTAGCAAGAAAAAAGTTTGTCAATTTTGTCAAGACAAAGCAAAAGCTATTGACTATAAAGACGTTAACAGACTTAGGAAGTATGTAACAGAAAAAGGCAAAATTGTTCCAAGAAGACAAACTGGAGTTTGTTCAAAACATCAAAGAGAACTTGCAAATGCAATTAAGAGAGCAAGAGTTATGGCTCTTCTCCCTTTCCAAGCTGACTAAATTAAAAAAACACGAAATGACTTAGGTTTAATTTCGTGTTTTTTTAAATCAAACTTTTTTTAAAAAAACAGGGATAATACATTGAAGTTTCAAATTCAATTTTATTTATAAATAAAAAACCTTATTTATTCCCCATCTTTTTTATAGTAACTTCCGGAATGTTGTGTTGCAGGAAAACGTTGACCCTTTTCAAGATATACCGCTCCACCATTGTTTCCTTGCTCATCAAAGCAGGCATAGTTTCCTGTTTCTGGCGCTTCTTCGCCTGGACGCCATTTGTTTTGTTGTTCCATTTTTTACCTCCAAAAATTTTTAATAGAAGTTTAAAACAATGCTATATTGCTTGCTAACTTCGTTGCCTTTAAGGCAAGAGAAATAAATAGTCAAATAAAATATAATTTAAACCATTTTTATTTCTCTAACTTATTATGTGTAAAACCAAATGCTTTATTCAATTTGTCATACATTTATGAATTTGCTATTAGAGCATTATTGACAAAACAATGATAAAGTGATAGAATTTTTTTTAAAAAGAGGTGATTTATGGAATTAACTCAAGCTCAATTAGAGCAAATTAAAAACAAATCTAGAGTAGATTTTAGCGATGATGATATTAGTTTCTTATATAAAACTGCTCGTACCGTTGCTAAACATTTTGAAATTCACGGTAATGATAAAGAAGATTACGTACAAGACTTTGTCACTAATTTTGTTATTAAGAATATTTATAAATATGATAAAAACAAAAGTAGCTTTGTAACCTTCTCATACAATCTAGCTATTTATGAAATACTTCATTTTTTTAAAAAACAAAAACAATCAAATAGGCTTATTTCAAGCTATAAACTCGATGATGAAATAATATTAGATGGAAATTTTGTAACAAGTAAAATTGACTCCATTCCCTCACCTACAAAAAAGGTGTTATCACCTTATTATGTTGAAACTTTAAAAGAGTTGTGCGATAAAAAATATACAAATTTAAAAGAATATTATTTTAATAACAAAAAAAGTGAAACTATTGGAAAAGAAAATAATGTATCACGTCAGGCAATAAATCAAAGACTCGATAAAGAAAAAAAGAAACTCAAAGAAGATTTGCATGCTCTTGGCTATGACGCTAGCGATTACATTGAAAAATATTAAGGAGAAAATATGGACCTTTTACAACATCAACTTGATGCAATAGCCAACAACGAAACCCCACAGCTAAGCGATATGCAACTAGAGGAACTATATAAAATAGTGAAAAAAGTGGTAAATAAATTCAATTTTGAAAAGAACGATTTTGACGACATCGTTCAGTTCATTTTAACGGAAATATTAAATGTAAACATAAAAAATTTCAATCCAAATAAAAGTAAATTTAGTACCTTCGTCTATCACGCTGCCTATATCTATTGCTGTAGAATATACAATGATAATAAAAAAAAGGGAAAAGCTATTAGCCTTGATGTTCCATTAAAAAAGCAAACCTCACTTGATTTACTTCAAGACATTAAAGAAAAAAAATTAACTAAAGAATACAAAGAACTCTTATATTTTTTATGCAAAAACAAATATCAGTTGTTATATCAAAACTTTTTTGAAAGAAAAAGCTTTAAAGAGCTTGCAATTAATTATAATTGTTCTCAGTCACAAATTTATAAAAAAATTCACGATGAAATGTTTTATTTAAAACAGGATCTAAAAAAATTTGGTTATGAAAGTTATGAAGATGCTATGACTCTTTAATTTCTATGGCTCAGGCTCATCCCTATCTATGCTGTCTTTATTGTAAAAATAAAGGCAGTTTTTTATTTTATTGGTTGCGGAAAATTCTTTTAGATTGATGCTTAAAAACAAACTTGAAAATATATTTGCCTTGCTTATTAAAACTATTTGCATTTCAAAAAGAAGGGTGTCGCTCTCAACTAGTTTTTTAAAGGTTGTTAAAAGTGAATTATCAAATAATAAAAGTGACAGTTTAAATGCCTCTTGAGAAAACTCAAACGTATATCCAGTGTTGGTTTCCATTTTAAAAGGCAAAAATGAAAGTTCTCCTCCCTCACTTTTTAAAACAACCTTTTCTATTTTAATTTGATTGAGTTCATGGCCAACCGAATCAAAATAAAAATCTGCTTTAAGATATTGTTTTTTTAAGTTTTTTATATCAAAATTATCACTATACAAAATAAAAAAGCTTTGTGGTATTGCCTTGCACTTTTCAAAAAAATCTTGATTTAAAGAGTATTTTTCAAAGTTCGCAGTATCTTTTAATCTTATAATGGAAGATTTATTTTTTTCAAACTCAGAACGTTGTAGCCTCATCAATCTTTCATTCACCTTGACTGATTGTCTATTTTGCCACACTGTCACCAAGCCTAAAACGGTGGTTCCTATATAGGCAAGAATTCCACTTATAATTGTTATTACATTTTGCGTTACAAACTCTAGTCCATTAGCAAAGATGTAGCATGCCAAACTGAGAACGATTGGGATAATTATATATAAAACTATAAATGCGAAAAGCAGATAATGCTTTTTAAATTTTTCATAAAACTTTTTCATACTACAATTTTTAACAGTTTTAAAACAAATATACCCTAGTCTTTACTATTAAATTTTTTTACAAATAAAAAACGCACCTAACCATAAAAGTTAAATGCGCATTTTTTTCTTACAATTTAAATTAATAATTTGTTTTTCTAATTTCAAAGTAGGCTTGTGGGTGGTCACAAACTGGACAAACTTTAGGGGCTTGTTTTCCAACGTGAATATGTCCGCAATTTGTACAAATCCAAACTGTTTCACCCTCTCTTGCAAAGACTTTTTCATTTTTAATGTTTTCTGCAAGTTGCATGAATCTTTCCTCGTGTTCTTTTTCAATTTTTGCCACAGCTTCAAATTGATAAGCAAGACGGGTAAAGCCTTCCTCATTAGCCTCCTTTGCCATGCGTTTATACATATCGCTCCATTCACCATGTTCGCCGGCAGCTGCATCTAAAAGATTTGAAAGAGTGTCACCAACCTCGCCATCATGAAGAGCCTTAAACCAAATTTTAGCGTGTTCTTTTTCATTGCCAGCGGTTTCTTCAAATATTTTGGCAATTTGCTCATAACCCTCTTTTTTTGCCTTAGAGGCATAGTAGCTATATTTATTTCTTGCTTGAGATTCTCCAGCAAAAGCTTCCATTAGATTTTTTTCTGTTTTTGTTCCTTTAAGTTCCATTTTTTTTCTCCTTTTACAAAAAAAGATTAATAAATTTTTAAAAAAAAGTCAAATAAAAATAGAATTGAAAAAATCTAATTTTTAAAAAAAACTGGAAGCAAAAAATTTAAATCAATTTAAATTTTTTTGTGTTGCCTTGCAACACCGCATGATAAAATCATGCGCTTCCAGTTTCAACTTAAAAATATTCATCTAATTATAAGTTTTTTTAAATTTAAAAAAATGTTCAGCTATTTCAAGTTTTCAAAATTTATGGCAACATAGCCTTGAGGATAGGAACAAAGAGGACAGGTTTTCCAAGCCTCTTTAAGAAGATGACTATGCCCACAATTAGAACACATCCAATTTTTTGCCTCTGCAGACTTATATAACTTTTTAGCATTATATTTTTGCGACATTTCTAAAAGCACCTGACTGTGCATATATTCCACTTCGGAAATCAACTTTAATGAATTTGCAATATCTTTATATCCCTCATCATTTGCCACCTTTGCAAAATGAGGATAAATGTTTTTTGCCTGACTCAGTTCCGCACCACTGCATGCCTTGAAACTGCTTTCCAAATTATAATCTTCAAAAGGATAGCCCGCAGAAATCTCAATATTTTCCATTTTCCCGCCGCCATACTTTAAAAGATAATCGTAGATGACACCTGCATGCGCCATTTCATGTTTTGCCAACATCTTCATTGTGTCTGCCAAATAGGAAAACCCCTCCTTTGTTGCACACTTTGCTATAAACTGATATCTTGCACCATCTTGACATTCGCCTGCAAAAATTCTGGCTAAGTTTTCCTTTGTTTGTGATGTATTAAAATCCATAAAAAAACCTCCTATTTGATTATTAGCTCAAACAAGAGGTTTTAAACAATTATTTAATCATATAAAGCGAACACTTTAAAGAAGACCGATTCAAAAATTAGATATTATTTTAAGTTTAAGGAGTTTTGTCTTTCCTCCAACTTCTTTTTCTTAATGTGTTTATAAATAATGTAAATAACTGTGATAATTACCAAAAGCCCAACAAAACTACAAACCGCAATTATTGCAATCTTATAACTTCCAAGATTATCAATGAACCGTGCATCCTCTGTTATATATCCAAACAAACCCTCATAGTGAATGACAGGATAGTTTTTGTCAAGATGTATATTAGAAAATTTATAATCAAACTTCATAGTGCCACCAAATGGATTTTCCTCTGTTCCAATAGGAACCCAAAATCTTTCATCAAAATTAATGGTGGTTGATAGCACATAATATCCGGTCGAGTAATTTTGCTTGCCCTGAGGAGCATCTATATTGTTGTTGATTAAATAGCACATCATTGCAAATTGTCTTGCGGAATAAATAAGATAAGGATTATTCACGGTTCCATTGCCATCAAACTCCTCCATAAGTTCTAACCAGTATAGTTTTTCAAACTCAATTGAAATAACATTTCTTATGTTAATGTCAAAATCTTTTGCATAAATTGTTATCCTACCCTGCTCTAGATCAGCATCAATTGAAACCCCATTTACCTTTATCGAGGATAGACGATATCTATTGTTAGCAGTAATTTCAAATACCAAACTTTGAAGATAATTTGTTGAAGAGGCAAGCCCAGAAGAGATTTTTACACCATCCTTTTTAACCGTTCCCTCATTTTGATTAAAAGTGACTGTATAGTTCATTGTTGCAAGACTAAATATAGGAGTAAATGTCACCTGCCCATTTTCCACGTCGTTTAATGAAATTGTATATCTTTCAAAAGGACTATAATAGGTTCCACTAATGGTCCAACCTGTCAAATAGTATCCATCTTCACTTTCAGTTTCAAAAGACAGAGAGTCCAAATATCTTGCAAAATATTTGCCATTTTCCATTGTTGGAGCCATGCCATTTATCTTCCAAGATGAAATTTTTCCGTTGTTTGAATTTGGAAAAATTATCTCAACTTTGACGCCTTGGAAAACTGGAGTGTACTGAATAGGTTGGGCGCTATATCCCACCTCAAAATTATTTTGATATGAGATAAAGCCTTGATGCAAGTTATCTTTCCAGCCCACAAACTCGTAACCATGATTAGGATATGCGGTAAGAGTTGCTTTTTCGCCCTCAGTTAAATAAATGTAATTTTCACCATTTATGCTGGCGGTTCCGCCTATTGCTGAGGAAATACCCGCTTTCACAGCATAGACAATTTTTATGTTTTGCTCAAAGGTTGTCTCATCTTCTGGAATGTAAAAATCGTATCTTCTATTTGTACATACATTTATGCCATTTATCTCAAAATGCGAAAATTTATAGTTTTCTCTTGCTTCAGGAGCCACAAAGTAAACCTCATTTCCAACATAATATTCAATAACCGTGTTCATAACGGCATAATGCAAAATTGATGTTGTATCTTGTATCCAGTCCAAATTCCCATTTAAAGCCTCCATTCCTGGAAGATAAGAAATATTGTATTTTACGTATGCTCTTTCCCAATGAGCATATAAATCTTCGTGTTCTACCTTCCAAGTGGTTTGAACCACTCCTCTCTCATTTACATATTGAAGCCCATTTCCGTCAATCGCAGAATACCAACCCTTAAAGTTATATCCCACCCTTGTTGGAAGGAGATAATCGCCATCAACATTGTTAAATGTGGAATTTATTATGAGCTCAAATTGTTTTGATTCCTCTGCTGTTTTATGGAAGGTAACAGAATATTTTGTAGTGGTAATAAAAATGTATATTTTCCCACCTTTTTTGAAATTTTCAAAAGTTAAGTTGATTTGCTTTTTGAATATTCCTTGTAAGTCGCTAAGCAAAACATTTTCAAGGTAAATCATTTCCTCATTTTCCGCTTTAAATCCAACCAAAGCTTTTGCTTCATCTGTCGTAAACTCATATCCCGTTTCAAGTTTTGCCAAAATTTCAAAGCTTTGTCCTACACGAGCTTTTGCAAAAACCTTGGAGTTATTGTTTGAGCTTGTTAAAAAGGCTTCAGGAGTTACAGATATAATTCCAGCTGTAATAGATGAACTCTCTTGATTAGCAAAATATATTTCAAATTCACATTCATCTGTTTCAAAAATTGCGGTAATAGTAAAATCTTGTACGAAATTTTTGATTAAAATATTGTATAAATCTGGATTTTGAATTATAGACATTTCATCTGACAACTCCCAAGCAACAAGGTGATAACCAGTACTAGAGTAGGCAGAAAGACTGATTTCTTCACCTGTTTTGACAATTATGGAATCCTGATTTTTATTTGAGTTAAATATTGTTCCAACCAAACTTGTTATATCTGAATCATCAAAAACCGGTTGTGAGTTGTTGTCATAATACAAAATGAGTTTGCTTGAAATGTTTATCTTTATGTCATTAGGCAAGAATATTGCCTTAAATGTCATATTCGAGCTCACATTAAGCTCCCTTCTTTCAAAACTTGTGGAATCATCAATCCATGCTTCGTTTTCTAATTTTTGCCATTTTTCAAATGTGTAACCCGGTTGTGCAATCGCCCTTACTAACTCTGAATCTTGTCCATGTTTTACCTCGATTAAATCAGGCGAAACCTCACCACCGCCCTCTGAAAGATAGGAAATTGTATAAACAGTATATTTGACAATTAAATAGATTGTGGTATCATCCTCAACTATTAAATCTATTTCACTTGAATTGTTGATGGAAGATACTTCTAATTTATTTGTCCAGCCCATAAATTGATAGCCATTTACAGATATGTCATACCCAAGCCTTATCTGTTCTCCAAAATAAAACTCGTTATTTTGTACAAATGAAGGGGTAATTTCATACGAAATTCCATCATGTGAATCTAAAACTTCAAAGACATCATCATCAAAAAGTGCAACCTTTATGTCTAAGGTTTTTAAGAGTCTATCAAATGGAATATCAAGTTCCCCGTCTGAGGTATAGCCGGTGATAATAACAATGTTTTGGTCAAGTTTTGAAAAATCAAATATCCAATCACTGCCTTGATTTTGAAGGGTTTGATTCCAATTTTCAGTAGAAACAACAAAACCAGTGTTTGGTGTGATTTTTAGTGTTAAACTAGAACCCGTTTTAGCAAAAATTGAATGTGCATTTGAATTTTCATAGATAGTTTGCTCTCCATCTTGATCAGTTACAATCAACTCAAAAGTTCCAAGATTTGAATTTTTTTCATCTTTAGTGTTATCATAGCCCGCCCTAATGGTTATTTTGTTCTCAACTGGAGTAAAATCAAGAACTAAGTTACAAGATTGATTAAAACCATAGAACTCAAAGTTATTGTTTTGTATCTCAATTATTCCGGTGTCTGATTCCAGTTTGACATTTTGCAAATAATATCCTATAGCAACATCACTTTCTACCAAGATCTTTTCTTCAGTGAAAAGTTTTACTAAAATTTCGCCATTAGAAAGCTCTGTTACAAAATTATCATCATCTCTAAACTCTCCCCTTAGGCTTTCATCCAGTTTATTTATTAAAGACACATTAATTGTTGCAAGGCCGGTTTGAGATGGCTTTAGTGTTATTTCATTAAGTTTCGAGGTAAATGTAACAGAAATATTCACCTCTTCAATCATTCTAGAAATCTCAAAAGAAGTTGAATTTAGGTTTAAAATAAAGTCAATGTCTTTAACTTTATCAAAATCATATTTAAAGCCATATCCTCTATTGCATAACACATCAAATCTTAATAAGTCTAAACTATTCATACTAACCGTCAAAATAGTTTTGTCATTAAAAGTTTGCGAGGTTACATCGATTCCTAACGCCTTCTTTACATCAACCTGACCACGATTTGCATTGTAGCTAATTTTGACAATTATTTTCTTTTGTTTCCATTTTGCATAAAAGGTTTGATTTTCAGTATATTCAAATTTACTATCTTGGTCGTACTTTCCGCCCTGATATTCTATATTGTCATACCAGCCATCAAACTCAAAGCCCTTTCTAACAGGAACTTGGATATTCCCAAACAATTGACCATATTGCATTGAAACTTTCAAAATGCCCGGGTTATTTTCATCAGTTGGATTTTCAAATTTCCCTAAATCAGAATTTAATAGTGTTTGGTCTTCATTCCCGGTATTTGCAACAAAGGTGACATCATAAGCTAGGCTAGACCAAATTGCATATAAGGTTTTGTCTGAAGAAACAAGATATTCACCTGTAAGAATAACAACTTTTTCATCTTTGTCTTCCGCCCAACCCAAAAGGGTGTAGCCCTGTCTTGTTAGATTGTTGGCATTTGGCAAGATAATTTGGGTATTCAAATCAAAATCCAAACTAAAGCTTTTCAAATTTCCGTTTGCAAGTTTTTCAATTTCCCAACTAGAGAAATCTCCATTTAGATTTGTTTTAGCATCAGTGTTGACATCTAAACTCAACCTCTTTTGTTGCAATCTAAACCTTATGAATATAGAGATGTTTTTGTTCATCAAAATTGTAATTGAGTTACCAGAAATTGTAAAGTTCTCATTGTTTTCAAGTGCCGTTGCATCTTGCGACATTGAGCTATAAAATCCAACAAACTCATATCCATCATTTGCAAAAGCCTCTATTTTACATGACTGTCCCACCATGATGTATTTTTCGTTTCCAATTTCGTAGTAACTTTGTGAATCGATAGTGAAATATCCAGAAGAAATTTGGGTTTTGTCCATTGTTTCTATTTTGTAATCTGAAGAGGAAGTGGTTATCACTCCAACCTCTACTTTTACACTACCTTGGTTCCAATGCGCAAAAAGTTCCAAAGTGTTTGACGGGCAATTGTCATTGTCAATAAGGGTGTCAACACCAAATTCATCTCCGCCATTAACTTCTGTAAACCAACCCACAAATTCCCAGCCATTTGCTTGTGGCTGTGGAAGGGAACTATAGCCAGATTGGCGAATTGTTTTATTTCTAACAAGATTAAGGTTAGAAATTGAAATTTGTGAATGTTCATCTGTTCCCAAATTTTCAAAGCCATAATTTAAGTTTGCAACAACCATTTCATATTCAATTGTTCCAAAAGCGGTGTTTGATGAGAGTGTGTAGTTGCCTGCATCATTTCCCTGCAAGGATAAAATTAAGCTTCTATCCCCTACTTCCGCACTATCATATATTGCAAATAATGACACATCATCGCCTATAATTGCATTCTCTAACGAATACTCACCAGTAAAGTCTGTTGTTCCGTCATATATTTTATTAAAGTTTGCAATTACGCTTATCTCTCTTTCAACAATGGTCACATAAGCCTCATCAATTCCTACAATATTATAATTTGAGGTGAGGCAGGAAAGCGTTCCCAGTTCAATCGCATAGCTTCCAACCACATATTTAGTTGCACCTTGAAGAGTTAATTCGCCTTCAAATTGAGTTTTATCAATAACTATCCCAGATTCTAAGTTTCCATCAATTAACTTATATTCTAGGTTAAAATCTGATTCACCATATGTAATT
Organism: uncultured Clostridia bacterium; assembly: GCA_937992055.1. Classification (GTDB taxonomy): domain Bacteria; phylum Bacillota; class Clostridia; order Christensenellales; family UBA1242; genus CAJKWP01. The sequence continues at coordinate 16,129 of CALKLQ010000044.1, forward strand.
TGTTGATTTTTAGCAATAACCTTTACATCTCTTGGACTTATAGTAGCGGTTAAACCTTCAAAAGTGTCATCAAGAATGTAATTTTTTGAGTCCAAACCAACAAGTTTCACCTCAACACTTAAATCAGTCGCCACATTGCTATTTGTTGTGTTTGCCCTAACTGCAACCAAATCGCCTTCAATAACCCCCTCCGCCATAACAACAAAATCTGTGGTTTGGTCATAAATCTTTACCAAGTTTTGGTTTTGACTTAAAGATAATGATTTTGGGGTAATTGTAAAGTAATAGTTCTTATCAAGTTCCACATTTTCAAATTCGTTTGTGGTACAAGAGATTAAAGCAATTTCATATCTTCCTACCTCTTTGCTGTTTTTATTGATTGCAAAACTAATTTCTGTAATGGTTGCTTCGAGTGAGGTTTGAATGTTAGAAATTTGAAAAGCAGATTGATTTAAAGATATTTTTTCACCATCATAAATCTTTGTCAACAGGTCTTGATTTAAGCCAAGTCTTAAAATGGAGGAGCCTATCTTTTTAATTTCAAAGCCCTTGTTGCCTGAACTTAGAGTAATGCTGTAATTTATATTGTCGGTAGTAGGGTTAGTCAAATCATAGAATCCCACCTCTTCGCCAGACACTCTTTGGAACAACACCTCAACTTCTTCACCAATTGAAGAGATGTGAGTCGAGGAAAGCAAAGGCTCTTCTCCTCCAAGATACTTGTAAAATTTACCTTTTGAAATTTGACTAGTAACATCTAAAGTGCAAGGTAAAATTTCAAAACTAAGCTCATTGTTAACAAGTTCAAAATTTGTATCAGTTGTTGTTACTCTAGCTAGATAACTTCCCACATTTTTAACTTCATCGTAAGCTATGACATCATCATCTCTTCTGAATTCTATATCGCAGGAAGGAAGAGTTATATCTGTCCTACTTGGTGCATGATAATCATCAAATTCAAAACTTAGTGTATAGCTAATCTCTTTATAAAGTCCATTGTATTCTAGATTTACCTGTTCAAATACCACCTTAACAGGTCTTTTTTGGACTTTTATATTTAAAGTGTCACTGTTTTTTGTTGTCTGATTTGATAATACTCCAACTTTTTCATTTGTAGATAAAACAATTGAACAATAATATTCACCACTTTCATCAATTTCTTGTAAGACGATTTGTTTATTTCTAGAAAACTCTTTCCCATCTTTAAACCAAACATATTCCACTTCAAAATCATAAACATTATCTACTGAGGCCTCAAGAGTTATTTTGTCGCCATAATATATTGAATTTGACAAAACACTTGAGGTTATATCCACCCTGTTTGGCGCGGATATATTCCACATTGCATAAAGGGTTAGGTCTGAGGTTAGGTTGTAGGTAAAAGATTGATTATCTCTCAAGGAAACTTGAGCGTTATCTCCTTCCGCCCAGCCTGCAAAGTCAAAGCCACTTCTTGTAAAAGAGTTTATTTCAAGATTTTTCGTCTGTTCAAATTTAAAGGTTTGTGTTTTTTCTTCACCCTTTCCACCATTTGGCATAAAAGTGATAGTGTAAAGGTTTCTTGTGTAATAAACTTTTAAGGTAGAACTGTTGTCACCCAAAATTGTTGCGCTTAGCACTTGAAGTTTGTTTCCATGTTCATCTTTTAAGTTTTCGTCAACAAAAAAGCCTGACCTAGCTACAATGCTTGCAACCGCAAGCGTGTTTGTTTGTCCTGTAAAAGTTTTAGTTTCATAAAGAGTGTAATTGTCATTCTCTAAGTTTTGAAGATAATATTCAACTGTATAGGATGTATCTAGTCTTGCCCTCCAACCAGCGTATATTTCATAGTTGGATGCGCCAAAAGCAACCTTTATTCCATCACTTTGTTGTTCACCTTTAACCCTACTTGAAAGTTCTAAGTCGTAAAACCATCCAGCAAAATCATAGCCAAGACGGGTAGGTTGTTTTAAAAATATTTCCTGTCCAAAGACATATTCCTTTTTTAATTCATCGTCTGAACTTCCACCATTTAAATCAAGTGTAACTACAAAAGTTTTTGGAGAAAGATACAATTTTAATTCACTTGAAGAGTCTGCAAGCACAGCTCCCTCCAAAAAGTTTGCATCTTGCTCATTTATTTCGTAGCCAAGCGGGATAGAAAGTTGCAAAGAATCAATAAGACTGTCTTTTGCACTAGAGGTGTAAATGTTTAACACCCCATTTTCAATTGACAAATAACTATTTGTCAAAGATTGTGCCGTTGTTGTTTTTTCCAAAATAGGAGTTGTTTCAATACTTTGGGTTTGATTGTTGAATTTATATATATAATAGTTGATTTTATAGTCTACTAAAGCAGGAACAAACTTGGCAAAAATTTCAACATCTTTTGCTGGCATTGAAAAGTTTTCAAAATTGAAAAGATTGTCAAACTCTTCATCAGTGTACCAACCGCTAAAACTATAACCTAACAGTATTGGATCGTCCTCGCGAGATACCGGTTCAGTATATTTATATAAAACACTCTTTGGCTCATCTCCGTTATTAAAATTTAATACCAAACTATATTCATTTAATTTTAGATAAACTTTCAAGGTCAAGTTGCTCTCTACAACCCCGCCAAGTAGGCTGGCTGTTTCATCTAGGCTATAACCCTCAGAGTTTAAGGTTTTTAAAACTTGAACCAGGCTTGTTTTTGAGTCGTCTTCATAAACTGATATGTTCAAAGAATCTTTGTCAATCTCAACATATTGTCCGGTTGTTCCTGTAAAAGTTTCAGTTATAGGGTTTTCATAGCTTCCATCTAAACTTTCTTTATATACCTCAATTTGCCATGGTGTGGCTGTTGAACTATTCCACATTGCATAAAGAGTGGTATCCTCAGTAATCTCAAATGGCCAAGAAACCAAATCTTGAAATGCTTCATCATGGTACCAACCGCCAAAGACATAATCTTGTTTAGTAGGGTTTGCCGGCTGTGGAATCTGCTTCTTAAACAAATAGTTTTTGGTTTCGAAGTCGCCCTCTCCTCCATTAAGAACAAAGGTCAAAGAATATTGTTTTCTGTTAAGATAAATCTTCAAACCACCACTGCCATCTGCATAAACTTGGCATTGAAGGATGTTTTCCTCTTCTTCTGAAAATTCAAAACCTTTAAATTCGTAGGCGCCAAAAGAATTTATCTTTTCCTCTCCGTTATAAAATACAATATCAAATTTGGCATTTTCACTTGTCTTATCAACCTCAACTTTTCCAATATAGTTGGTAGTTGATGTTAATTTAAATTCCTGTTTTTCATAACTTGAATCAAGCTTTTGTAAAAATACTTCAAGAGTAAAATCATTTGATGTTGCTTCCCATTTTGCAACAAAGTTTAAATCTTTATATACAACTATAGGAAAGGTGACAAGTTTGTCACTTTCAAGCCAACCGGCAAAGGAGTATCCCTGTCTTGTTGGAATGACTGGGCTTTGCAAATCTTGACCATATTTTTTTGTAAGCTTTAAATTTTGTCCATCACCATAATCAAATGTTATTTCATGTAAATTTCTTGCATAGTAGATTTTTATCACCAGTTTTTCACTGACCTTAACAAATCCAAAATGTACACTTTGGTTTTCTTGTTTGACTGAAAAGCCGGAATAATTTGTCAAATTTATGATAGTATATTTAGTTTCATCATAGCCATATTCTGTTACCTTTCCCTCCTCATCGCGAACCAGTTTAGAGTCATAGACATACAAGGCATTTTCGCCAGGCTTAAACTCAACATAATTGTCTGTAGAAGTTGTGTAATCATCTGATTTTAACAGGCTATAACTTTCATCTAATTCCTCTTTATAAATCTCCACGCTAAAAGGCGTGTTAGAAGCCACAAGGTAATTAGCCCACAAAATAATAATCTGATTTCCATCTTGGTCTAACAAGACATTTCCATCATTGTCAGTTGATAGATAGTTTGAAACCAATTTTTCATCAATTACAAAGCTATTCCAATCAATCTTTTCACGTTCTTGACTAAGATAATTTAAATACCAACCCTCAAACTGATATCCCTCAAAACTTGGAGAGCTTGGAACCGTGTTTGTGAGTTTGAAATTATGTCCAAATTGAAAGGTTTGTGTAAAACTGTTTTGATTGTTGTTAGGAATATATTTAAATGTGTACGAAAGTCGTTTGAAGTATATTTTTAGCACCCCTCCGCCAGCTGAAATCTCGCTTTCAAAACTCATATTTTGACTAGAATCAAAACTAAATCCAACAAAATTTACAGTGTCCAAAATTTCTTTTTCAACACTAGAAGAGTTATAAATGACAATTTTTCTATCCTCTGGCTCGTAAACTGCCCTATAGTCCGTTCTTATTTTTTCATCAGAATAGCTATCGCTTTTTTCCATTGTATAAGTGGACTTGTTATAATCTTGAAGGTAATATTCAACAGTTAGCTTGGACTTTGCCGGGCTCCAAATGGCATACAAAACAACCTCATTTTTATGAATTTCGGTCAAATTTGTAACTGCTTGCAAATTCATGTAACTTTGGCCACTGCCATCACTTTTTGTGTTCCATTCTACAAAGTTATAGCCCTCCCTCTTGAAGGCATTTGAATAAAGATTGACTGTGGCGTCAAGGTTCACCTGCATTTTAGGCATGGTGCCCGTAGCCTGCAAATTGTTTTTATCAAATGAGATATAGTAAAAGTGAACAATTTCAATACTTCCAAGACAAACTATCTCATAGTTGTCACTCACGTCAACATCTTGGTCATCAAAAACCTTTAAGTTTTTTTGTAGTTCATCTGCTACGTATTTCCCAACCTTTCCATTATTTGTTGATATTGTTCCTTTTAAATAATGAGATTTCACAAGAGGCAGGTTTGAAATACTTAAAGAATCTTGTTTTGAATTTACCTCAAAAGTTTTAACGCCTACACCTTCAAACTTGAGTTCGCCAAAAGACAAAGTTATTTTTCGCAAATTAATTTTTAGAGTGGCACTAAAGCTAGTTTCACCTGAAATGCTATAATTTCCGTTACTAATAATATTAGCAACAATTGTGTAAGTTCCAACCTCAGTTGGAGCAACAATTAATGAATCTCCATCAAATATAACTTCTTGCTCTTTTCCATCTATTTGGAATGAATATTTTATTTCTATTCCTGGCAAAAGATTTTCTCTTCCGTTTAACAAAACAAGGTGAGGCTGAGCATCATAAACAACTTCAAGGTCACTTAAGCTCAAGCCTTGGGTACTAAACACCTCCTTGCCTATCTCCATTCCACCGGAAAGTGAGATATCATAGCAAGATGTAACGTCTTCACCAAGTTGATTATATATTGAAACCGTGTAATCAAGAGCGGAATTTTCAAAAGAATATTGTCCAACATCGCTCTGTTTGGTGGATACATTTAAACTGAGAGTTTCATTTTCTACAAGCCCAGTTGCGATATCATTATTGAAATCTTTTTCAAATATTTCCCCGTCAAACTGCTTTGTGTTTTGTGTATAGTCGCCTATATTTAAGCTTAAATTCTTTTTAGTAATACTTCCCGTAAAATCAAAAGTGAAGTTATAGTTTTCAACACTTGCATCATCTAATGCAGAAATGTCTGTGATTAAAATTTCATTTGCATCAATTTTTGAACTATTATAAGTTCCAACAATTTTAAAATTTTCTATAACCTCTTCGCTTGGATTTAGGCTTATAACAACATAATCATTGCCATTTTGTTTTAGTTTTGAGTCTCCATCGTATACTTTTTCAATCGCTTGAGAAATTTTATAATCTTTTCTTAAAATTTCTATTGTCCTTGAAATTTCGCTTGTTTTAACAAGGTTCAATCCTAAAACTTTGGCAGTTACAACAAATCTATATTCCCCACTCTCAGCAGCATTTTTCAAATCAAGTTCTAAAGATGAGCTAGCAAAGCTTCTCAATTTCTTTCCATCTTTGAAAAGCTCAATTGAATAGTTAATATAATCGCATGAGTTTGCAACGTTTAAGGCAAGTTTTTCCGTTTTTCCATCATAAACCTTAGAAAAACTTTCTTCAAACTCTTTTTCATTTAAGTTGATGTTTAAACTGATGTCCAAGAGTTCATATTTTGCATAAAGTGTTATTTCATCAATTGATTTAAAAGCCATTCCGGTAAATTGATTGTTATAATTTTTATCATTGAACCATCCTAAAAGTTCCAAGCCATCAAAGCGGTTAGAAATATTTAATAGTGTTAAATCTTCGCCAGTGTTATAAACTTTTACAGTTTCTTTTTTACCGCCAAGAAGAAAATCATAGTTTATTATAGCATAATTTCTAAAAATAGCCTGAATATGGTCAACTTTTTCATCATCAAATGAATAAGACAATGTTTTGTCGCCGCCAACATCAATCTTTGCACCGTCTTTTTGCCATTCAAGAAGTGTAGTTGTAGTGTTTTTTGAGCCTATGTTATAAATAAAGGAATTAGCAACAATCTTTATTTCACCATCAAACTTATTGTTCACGGTAATTTGAACGTTGTTGGAATTATTTTCATTTATTACTTGAATATATGCTTCACCATGGTTATATTCCCCACTTGTGGAGATATTTGATGTTGTCCCATCTTCCAAAACCCAAATTAAGCTAAATTTTGGGGTTGAAATTTCCTGATTTAAGCCGTTTTCAATATTGATTGACCCCAATTTTTCAATATATAAAGTTCTTAATTCATCAGCATTTAAAATCTCATACTGACCACTTAACACACCCACAAAGTTGGAAGTTAGGTCTAGTCCATCATTGTGGTCTATTATTTCAAATTCTACCAAAAGTTCATCTTTTGAGGCAAAATAGGTTTTTATTTCACTAGAATTTGTTTTGACCTTTCCAATAATACTCAAGCCAAATTTACTTAAAAAGTTTTTAAAATCTTGGGTAATGAACTCTAATATCGATATCTCATGTGGTTTTGAATTGTAATAGCCTTTGCCATTCACATTAACTTCAAATTCAGACTGAATAATTTTACCCTCTAAATTTAAAGTGAGAATTATTTCATCCTCCATTTGAGTGAATGTATAAGAGTCTACCAACTCATTTTTAAACCTTGGCACAAAGTTATTTTGCACATTTTCAAGGGTGTCATCTTTGTTATATCTAAAGCTTGCAACAATATTTCGATTTCCAACCAGATGTGAATCAAATGATGGTGCCACATTTGAAACATCAAAATAACTATTATTTTTTGCGCCAAAAACACTTGTGGTCATATCAAAAACTTTGGTGTCTTCAAGTTCAAATTCTATTTGCAAAGGTGTTATATTTAGTGTAAAAGTATAGTTTGCCTCAATACTTTGCCCCCAAATCTCATGTTTAGCGGTTATTGTGCAAGTATAATTTCCACTATCTAAAACATTCTTTAAAGATAAAAAGTTATCAGAGCTAACAAAAGCATTGTCTTTTGTCCATAAATATGAATAACTGATTATTCCAGCTTGATTATTTGAAAAGTCAGAAGTGGATATGTTAAAGAACTTGACTTCATTACCGCTATATACTTGTGTTTTAGTTGTTTCAAAATTGTCATTTAAAATTGGAGAAGCAGTCGTGTAATGCGCATAAAGCACCAAACTTCCATCAGCGCTAGCAAGCTCCACTAAATCTTCAACTAAAGTGCTTTCAAGAACCCTTGTTCCAGCATTTGTTGAGGTGAAAAAGCCTACAAAGTTAAGCCCATAATCTTGGCAATTTACTACCATTGGCAATCCAGAATTTGCACCAGAAGTGTCCAAATCGCCAACCTTTCCGCTCACAGCAACACTTTTAAGAGAGTACGACAAATCAATGAAAGAATATTGTGATTCAAATTGAATTCCTATGCTAGACTCGCTCCAATTTGCCTTTACTGTCATGTCACGAGGATAGCTATAATTTTGAGTAAAATCAATAATATTATTGTCATCAAACTGCCAGCCCGCAAACTCAAAACCCACCTTGTTAGGTTTTAGTGGCTGGTTGGTTCCAATGAGTTTTTGTCCAAAAACAACCTTGCTAGTAAGATAATTTTTTCCGTCTATATTTTTTATTTTATAAAAACTTGAATTATAATTACCCCATTGTTCAAAAGGGTTTGTTGCTCCGTTCCCGTCCCAAACTATTTCATACTCTTTTGGGTCCCACATGGCAATAAGGGTCAAAACTTCGTTGTCAAATTCACTAAAGAGTAAACCCTGATTCACAGTTATCTCTTCACCAACTGTAAATATGGTGCCACCCTCAGTAATCCAATTCCCAGTAAATTCATGTCCTATTTTTTCCGCTTCGCATTGTGGCAAAACATATTCATGTTCAAACTTGACAAAAACACTTTCGCTTTCATTTTCATTTAAGATTAAAACTATTTCATAACTTTTTCTTTGATAATATAAATTAAATATGTTTTCGCCGTCAAAAACAAGTTTGAGCTCATCTGTGCAAAGCTTTTCATTTAATTCAAAGCCTGTGTATTTTTTTGAATAATCTTCAAAAAGTTCTTCATAAGTTAGATTTTGATTTACAACGCCTTTAGCTAAAACATCTTCCGCAAATTCATAATCACCCTGCAAGTTTTCTTTGTAAATCTTTATTGTGTAAGAGGCATCCTCTCTTGGCTGAAAATCTACCTCAACGTTGGCACTTTTTAAATTGTTAAATAGCCCAGCATCTAAAAAAGATAGGCTTATTTTATATCCATCGCCATAATTAACAGTTCCAGATGTTGTAGCACCCTCATTTATAAAGCGCACGCCATTTATTAATAGTGTTTTAATGTAATAGCCAGAATTTGGGGAAAGATACAAAGCGCAAATGTCAACATATGAAAGCTTAACCTCGCCTCCACTCCTCACCTCATTTTCAAATTCTTCATCAGGAATATTAACAGCGTCCTCATCACTCAATATGTATTTAACGCTTCCGTTTTCAAAATTTGAAAAATTTAGTTTATATTCCTGTTCTTCTAGTAAGATATATAATCTATATCTTCCCTCTGCTAAAACTTCTGAAATGGTAAATTTATAGTTAGAGTCATCTTTTGCAACCAGGAATTTTTCCACATTATTATTTGACTCAAAAATCCATTCCCCGCGAGCCTCATCATATTTGTAAAGAACAAAGGTATTGTTATTTATTAACTTATAGTAATTTTGATTTGAAATAGAAATTGAATATTCATCAAAAATGCTCATTGAGGAAATAGTGTACTTTGTTTCATCATATTTTGAAAGCACACTGGATGTAATTGCATTTTTTTGCATAAAAAGCTTTGGGTAAACATTCAAATTTTGAGAATAATCTTGTTTTTCGATAATTGGAATAGGCGATAAATTCTGTTCAAAACCCAAAACCACCTCAATATTAGATGCAACCTCTTTCATGTCGGTATAGGCTTGTACCTCCTGATAGGAAATATTATCACCTGATTTCCTTATAGAAGCATTTGCCAAATTTAAAAAGGACCATGTTTTTTTAGCACTATCATAGATGATTAAAGGGTCTTCATACTCTCCAATTACTGTTGATTTAATTGAGTTAAATCTTAAACTTCCATCTTTAGAAAAAGCAAAACCCGCATTTGAAGGTTGCATATCATAGACACGGACCTCATAACCAATCTTCAGGTTTTTAATTTTTACTGGTGATGCTAATTTTTTAACATCATTTATGCTTGAAATAGTCCCAGAATTTCCATTTGTTAATTCATAGTCACTCGCAACGAAATTTCCGTTATAATCAAAGACTCCAAAACTGATATTAAAGCTTGCGCCACTTGGACTATCTTTTGACACATCAAAGACAACATCGAAAGTTGCCGTTCTTTCAAAGACGGCATACACAACTATATCCCCACAAATATTGTAAATGGTCTCATTGAACGAGGTAGGGTTTTTGGTTTTTAAATAGGTTGCGCTATAAGAGTTGTCCATCCATGCTAGCTTTCTTCCGTCCTCGGTGGCAATCACCAAACCTTTAAACTCCAAACCCGCTCCAACTTTTGTAAGTTCAACTTTAATATGACCATCATTTGGAGTCATTGTTGGGATATTTTCAATTAATCTAGTGGAATTTACATTTTGATAACTTGTTTCCCCCTTCAAGTTACTATAAGAAAGCTCAAAAGAACCTAAACTATTTAGCAATGACAATGAGTAATTAGGGTCAGTGTCAAAGTTTGTCATCCAATCACTATTTGAAGAAGACCCAATGTAAAGTGTGTTTTTAAAAGTCAAAGAATTGTTGACCTTTTTGCGCCAGGTGGCAAAAAGCATTATGGCATTACTGTTTGTTTGCTCAAAATTATAGGTTTTGTAACCCATTAATTCCCCGTCTGTAACTTCACTTGTTAAAAAGTTCGACATCATAATTTTAGCTTTATCACTTAAATTAGGATTAGAACCACCACTTTGGCTTGTCGTTGTTGAAAAGTAGTATTCTGCTGTACTAGACAATATGTCACCATTTAGTGAATTTTTTAAATTATTTTCATTAAAGAAACCTCTATATCCAGAAAACTCAAAGCCTTGAGCTGAATAAACCGGATAATTTGATGAGGAGAAACTCTGATTTAAATCTGGAACAAGGCTAGAGGCCCCTCTTCCAGAATAGTATTCACCCGTTGAATAACTTACATAGCCATAATTTGCGGTTTTGTAGCCATCTCCACCCAATTCTAAATTGGCTTGATTTACAATATTAATTGGGGTTTTAGAAATTTCTTTTAAAGAAATTTCAGAAGTTGATTCTCCATCCCACTCTATAATTGGATTTATGTATCTGCTCCATTGAGAATTGTTTAATACCACTGGATAAAAGTCGGTGAAATATAATCTCAAATCTTTTTCTGAAGAGTTTGAGTTGTTTCCAACAGTATAGCCGTTTTCTTTATATACTTGTTCTGACAAAACATCTAAAACATTATCATCGACACTAGCGACCTTCATTGAATGATAAAAATCTAGTTCTGAAGGGAAATCTACAGAAAAATATAACCTTGTTCCCTTAACCAAATAGATATATCTGAAAAATGCTTCAGAAGACTGGGTATCAAAGGTAGTGTATGAATACCATGTTTTATTTTCAAGCCTAGCTCCCGTGCCGTTATATAATTTGTGAGACGTTATTCTTTTGTCAGTATTGGAATAGTTTCCTACAAAAGCGGAGCCTTCTTCAACATAGACTTTGATTGTTAGCCCTGTCTTTTCTATTTTTGATGCATTTGGATAAGAATAGACGCTCAGCTTTGTCTCTTGATATCTTGGAGTTTGAGAAAATTGCAATACTAAATAACCTTGTCTTCCCTTATTGTTATTGGAAATTTGGTTCTTTACCTCTCTTTGTTCCACAAAATTTGAATTAGAAACAATCTCTTTCACGGTTTCATCATAAACACCAACAGGAATCAATCTATAAATTGCATACTGGCTCCAAGTGGTATCTTGGTCGCTCAAATTTAGAACATAACTAATTGCATCAGTGCTATTACAATCAATTATCTTTATGGTTTCATTTCCGCTATTTTTCTCTCTTGAAAAGTCTTCCACATCAAAGCTTTCACCTAATGTGTTATTTTCTTTTGTATTTTTAATAGCAAAAGTTGTGTTTCCAACCCCTCTTAAAACCGGATATCCTACCTCAACGTTATACACCCATGAGTTATAAAAATTTTCCTCACCCAAAAAGGCTTTAAATCCGCTTTCATCTTTTTGAGTCCAAGAAGCGGTTCTGACTGAACTTGAGTTATAACTTTCGCCATCTAAAACAAAACAAGAAGTTGCACTAAAACTTCCATTTCCACATAATCTTTTTAAAACGTTTTCACCAATTTTGCAATCATTTAACGCAAAGCTATTTTTAATATTTGAAGAGGAAGCTTGATAATCTCCTACAAAAGCTCCACCATTGCCTTCTATATTTAAATTTGACACCCTACAATTTTCTATTACTCCTCCTAAATATCCTCCAACCGCGCCACCAGCATAAGAGGAAGTTTTTAGGTTTGCATTTTCAATATTAATTCCTAGCGCCTCAGAATTTCCTAGCATCTTTCCGGCAACAACGCCCACATAGTCACTGGTTGAAGAGATATAGGAATTTTTGAATTGTATATTGACAATTTTTCCACTAGAAAATTCACTTAAAAAACCAACATCTCCGGTTACACTTTCGTTGATTGTCATATTTAAAATTGAAAATCCGTTTCCATTTAGGGTTTTACCATTTAGAGTCTTAGGAATCCAAAACTTACCTGACAAATCAATATCATTTGTCAAATAACCATTGAGGTTTCCTTCAAAGAATTTTAAAAGCTCATTTGCATTTGAAATTCCTACTCCGCTTGAAGCATAAGTTGAACTATTTAACCCTCCTTGCTCTGCAAAAGTTTCTCTCTTATGAAAAAAACTTAGGCTTGCAATAAGGGAAACAAGCATAAAAATAGAAAACAAAAATTTTAAATGCTTTTTCATATTCATTTCTCCTACACCCCCCCATCGTTTAATTTCCGGAACTTCCAGTCCCGCCTTTTCTTTGACCATTTAAAATGGTGTCATTTTCTACGGTTAAATATTTAAAAAAAATACCTTGCATAACTCTATCCCCGGCTTCTATTTCCTGCTGAACATCTCCATAGTTATATAGTGAAGCCATAATGTTTCCCTCGTTCTCTGGATTGTTATAGTAAGAGCTGTCAATAATACCGGTTCCATTACTCAAAGCAATTTTTTTATTCATTCCAAGAGAACTTCTGACAACAATAACTAAAACTTCATCTATTTCCATACAAGCCTTGATATTAGTGCAAAACTTAATCGAGGTTTTAGGCGGTATTATTAATTTTTCAGTTGTGTAAAAATCATAGCCAGCAGAACCTTTATCTGCTCGTGTAGGAATTATACCGGTGTCGTTATAACTCACCTTTTCAAATTTTCGCATATCTTTCTCCCAATCAAATCAGTAGCAAGATTATATATTTTTATATATTTTATTATATTATTAATATAAAAAGCAAATTTATTTGAATATTTGCTACATTTTTAAACAAAAAAAATAAATTCTTTATTTAATTAAAATAAAATTATGCTTAAATATTTTGAAAATAAATATTTTTTTCTAAATAATTTATATTATCGGAAGTTTTGTCTGAAAGCGCCGTAAGGCATTTTCAAGCAAAACTGATGCTAATTCAAACAGGAAGTGCTTGAGAAATCAAGCATATTGCGATAGCAATAATAAATGTGAGTGAAGCGAACATTTTACTTCCTTTAGTTTATATTATCGGAAGTTTTGTCTGAAAGTGCCGTAGGGCATTTTCAAGCAAAACTGATGCTAATTCAAACGGGAAGTGCTTGAGAAATCAAGCATATTGCGATAGCAATAAATAAATGTGAGTGAAGCGAACATTTTACTTCCTATAGTTTATATTATCGGAGGTTTTGTCTGAAAGCGCGATAAGGTTCATTCTGCAAACTAATGTTTATTCAAACAGGAAGGGCTTGAGTAATCAAGCTAATTGCGTTAGCAATAATAAATGTAAGCGAATCGAACATTTAACTTTCTAATTTATCATCAATTTTTTTAACTTAAAAAAAACTAATTAAAATAATTAATTAGTTTAAATAAATATTTTTAAAATTTATTAAATATCTTTTTCTTTTTTTGTATATTTTTAAAAAAATTTCAGTAATTAAAAAGAAAAATAAATCTACGCCAAAGCGTTAATTGCGCCCAACATAACCTCATTCACATTCTTGTTTTTCAATGCATAAAGTAAAATTTTTCCATCTCTTTTATACTTTACAATATTTTGAGCACGAAGAATTTGAAGTTGATGAGAAATTGTCGTTTGATTAACATCCAAAATTACCGCCAAGTCGTTTACGCACATGTCGCAAAGGGAAAGACAAATAATAATTCTCAACCTTGTGTAGTCTGAAAAATTCTGGAAATAATTGGCAAGCCTGTTTGTTACCTCAGATTGTGGCATGTATTTCATAATTTCATTTTTATTTTTTTCCGAAAGAACAAGTAATTTTCCCATACTATCACCTTTTAACAATTTATTTTTTTCATTCATATATAAACATAGCAATCAGCCTTTATGAGCATTTTACATGCCTGCAAGGCAGGCTGTCAATGCGCTTTTTGTAGTGTTTTGACGGTTTGAAGAAAAATATGAAGATTATAAAAAACAAGGAGGGAAATATGAACTTTTCACAAGATATTTTATTAGTTTTACTGATTTCTATTTTGGCGTCTGCAACAAATACCGATCTAGCAACTAACACCAATTTCCTACTATTACTTCTTCTTGCACTTGCAGGAAATTCAAATAACGGATGTGGATGTAACAATGGTTGCGGATGTAACAGATTGTTTGGCTAAAAATATCTTTAAAAAAACAAAAATCCTATTAAAACGGACACCAAGAACTTACTTTAAACCCGTTTTAATGGGATTTTTTTATTCTCTAACAAACCCATCTTATTCAAAAAATATATTTATTCAATCTTCTACTCCCACACAACCACCTCAATCTCAAAGAATAGTTCTAGCTCCACTATCCTAAAGTTTAATGTCTTACTCCTCTCTAGGTTTATCTCTATCACACTGCCATATATCTTTAC
>CALKLQ010000045.1 GCA_937992055.1 uncultured Clostridia bacterium
TGTTTTAGAAGCTCATTGATATAATTTTGAGTTCTCTCAGATAAGTAGCGATAGAAGATTAAGCCCAAAATGTAGTTTTTGAACTCATAAGCTTCCATATTCCCGCGAAGCTCGTTTGCCATTTCCCAAAGCTTTGTATGCAGTTCAGATTTTTGTTCTTTTTGTATTTGTACTGTACTCATCGCTACTCCTATTGATATTTAGTAACATTGTTGATAATAAATTCCATAATCTTTTCAACTAAAGATTTTTTCTTAAAGTATGGAATATCACTTGTGATACCTTCTCTGATTTTGTCTTTGTCCAGAATTTCAGTAAATTCATAATCGTTTATGGAATTCTTTATGAAATCAGGCTCAAGTTTGTTTTCAAGGGCAAAGTCTTCGATTTCTTTATTCCTTTGAGCTGTTTCAAAGTTTGAATATTCTTCATCAACTGAATCATCAGCAGACATTTTTGGAACAACTTCGCCTATGAATTGTTTAATTAAATCAACTTTTCTTCTTAATTCAGGGTTATCGCTTCTATCAAGCTCTTTATAGATATTATTAATGTCTTTCTCTTTTTGTTCATAGTTAGTAAAGTCTATATTTCTTAAAAGGTTCATAATGTATGCGACATTAATTTTATCAGTCTGAATGATTTCAATAGAAAAATCTATATCATTAAGTATTGAAACCTTTTCAGCTTGTTTTACTTTTCTTATATTGTCATTTATTGTTAAATATCTGCTTTTATAATCTTCATAGCTTTGTTGTGTCATAGTAAGTTCTAAATCTTCCCAACTAAATTCAACAAAGGTTTTTAGGATTAAAAGAATCTTTGACAATTCTCTAAAAGCTATGACAAATTTCGCTTGGTCGTTTTCATCCATCAAACCATCGACAGCTTGAGGAGTTGATGCCATTTTATAAAGCTCGGCTGCGTATTGTTCAAATTGGTCTTTATAATAGTCATAATCTTTAACTAAAACTTCTTCTGCTTTATCTGTTTGGCTGAATAGTTTTAGGGCATCATCTGTTTTCTTTTTAAGGTTTCTATAACAAACAATGTTGCCAAAAGGTTTTGTTTCTTTTTCAACTCTGTTTGTCCTTGAAAATGCTTGCAATAAGTTATGCCAATCCAAGTTTTTATCAACATATAGAGTATTTAAAGGTCTTGAATCAAACCCTGTAAGATACATATTTACAACTAACAAAATATCAATTTGAGGATTTTTCTTTTGCTTTAATCTGTTTGAAATATCTTTGTTATAAGCACCAAAAGTGTTTGTATCAAAGTTTGTTTCAAACATTTCATTATAATCTTTGATAATTCTTTCTAAACTATCTCTTGAATGTTCTTCCTTATTGGATAAATCCTCGTTACTTCCGTAAGAATAGACAGCTGCAATATTGTAATTATGCTTGCCTTCATCTTTTAACTTTTTAAAAGTGTCATAATATTTTATAAGCTGGGGAATTGATGAAACCGCAAAAATTGAGGTATATTTACCGTTTCTTGTCTTTAGCGAGTGGTGATTAATGATATGATTTGCAATCATATTAATTCTTTCATCAGCCATAAAGACTTCTTCTCTATCAATATCTTCTACCCTTGTTTCATCATTTTCATCGTATTCACCTTCATAAGTTTGGATGTATTCAATCGAAAATCCTAAAACATTATGGTCATGGATAGCGTTTTTAATTAAGTAAGCATGAAGAAGTTTTTGGAACATATCGGCAGTTGTTCTGCCGTCTTGAGATTTATTCTCTACAAAACGAGGTGTTCCTGTAAAACCAAAATATTGAGCATTTACAAAATGTCGCTTTATTTGGTTGTGCATTTCGCCAAATTGTGAACGATGACACTCATCAATAATGAAAATAACTTTGTCATTTTTGTATTTATTCATTACCTCTAAATATTTAGGAGTATTTAGAGCTTTTGCCATTTTTTGAATAGTTGTTACTATAAGTTTTTTATTTGGGTCTTTTACCTGTTTTACAAGGACTTTTGTATCATCCGTATTTTTCAAACTTATTGAATTCTTCAATCGTTTGAGTATCAAGGTCTTTTCTGTCTATTAGAAAGAAAACTTTTGCTATGCTTGGTTCGTTCTTTAGCAAGTTTGCACATTTCCAGCTTGTTAATGTTTTACCTGAACCTGTCGTATGCCAAATATAGCCATTAGAATTAGTGTTTAGAGCTTGTCTTATGAGAGCTTCTGTTGCATAGACCTGATAAGGTCGCATTACAATTAGGCATTTATCAGTATCATTGATAACCATGTATTTAGTTATCATTTTTAACAGGCGATTTTTCTCCAAGAATTCAGACGAGAAATTTTCAAGTATGTTAATACGCTCATTGTCT
>CALKLQ010000046.1 GCA_937992055.1 uncultured Clostridia bacterium
TCTTTTTTTCTATTTTTTCCTACCTTTTTGACCTCTTTTTAACCATTTTCCACCTGTCCAAGCCTGTTTTTTGATAAAAAAATAATGTGTTTACAGTCGGAAATTAGCAGACTAACAAAAAGAGAAAAGAGTATAAAATCAAGATTAGCTTGAAATTATACTCTTTTATCTAAACTACTAATTAATTTAATTACTTGGCTTGCTGTTGAATGGTTTTAAACATTAAACTTAAAAACAACAACGTCACCTTCCTGCATAACATATTCCTTGCCTTCTAATCTAACCAAGCCTTTTTCTTTAGCAAGTGTATAAGACCCACAAGAAATCAAATCATCATAACTTATAACCTCTGCCTTAATAAAGCCCCTTTCAAAGTCAGTATGAATTTTCCCTGCTGCTTGTGGAGCCTTACTACCAATTTTTATTGTCCATGCCCTGCATTCTTTTTCACCTGCTGTTAAAAAGCTCATTAGACCTAAAAGTTTGTAACTAGAGTGAACAAACTTTTCTAAGCCACTCATATCTAGATTTAACTCCTGCATAAAAAGTAATTTTTCTTCATCTTCAAGCTTGGATAATTCTTCTTCTATCTTAGCAGATATAGCAATAATTTCAGCACCCTCTTTTTTTGAAAATTCCTCAAGTTCACTATATAGAGGGCTTGGGGAAACAAAGTGTTCTTCCGCAACATTTGCTACATAAATAATTGGCTTATAGGTAAGAAGGAAAAAGTCTTTCATAACTGCCTTTTCCTTTTCATCTAAAATCATACTACGAGCGCTTTTCCCATTCTCCAAATGTTGTTTAACTTTTATCAACAAGTCTTTTTCTAAAACGGCGTCAGCAGCTCCTGACTTTGCATTTTTCATGGCTTTATCAAGACGTTTGGTAACGCTTTCAAGATCTGCCAAAATCAGTTCAAGATTAATAACCTCTGCATCTTTAACAGGGGACACATTTCCTGAAACAGAGATAATTTTGTCATTTTCAAAACATCTTACCACATGGGCAATTGCATCCACCTCTCTTATGTGACTCAAAAATTTATTTCCTAAGCCCTCACCCTTGCTTGCACCTTCAACCAGACCAGCAATATCAACAAACTCAATTGTGGCTGGAGTTATTTTATTACAATTATACAAAGCTGCAAGTTTTTCCAATCTTTCATCATGAACTGACACTATACCCACATTAGGTTCAATTGTACAAAATGGATAATTTGCACTTTGCGCGCCAGCCTTGGTTAGGGCATTAAAAAGAGTGCTTTTCCCAACATTTGGAAGTCCAACAATTCCTACCTTCATCTTATTTCTCCGTAAAAAAATTATAAAATAGTATAACATGAAGAGGTTTTAAAATCAACAAAAAGAGTGGGGTTCTAAATCTATCATAATTAGCAAATTTGCCAGAAAAGCACAACAAATCGCTTTCACTAGGTCAATAATTAATTAATAAAAATAGCATTTGAGCCTTCAAGCAAAATGCTATTTTTTAAAGAGATTAATTTTTACTTTTGTTTGTCTTCACTATTTAAAATATCTAAGATTTTTTCATCATTTTCTATCGTTGGAAGTTCATTTTTTAAAACGGCTTCTTCGCACTGATTTAAAAGCTCATACTTAATTGAATTTATGTTACCCTTAAAAGAAAAACCTGCCATATGCTCATGTCCACCACCACCAAACTTAGCGGCAATAGCGGAAACATCAACATCTTTCCCTCTTAGTTTTACAAAAAACTCACCCTTATTTTTTTCTAATATTAAAATGCTAATCTTAACTCCTTGCATATTAAGTGCGGCATCAACAATTCCTTCTGCATCACTAATCTCCGCACCTGCTTTTGCAAATATTTTATAATTGAGTTTAATTGTGCAAATGGCATCGTCCAAATAATATTTTCTAAAACGCTTGTCATGGGAAAAATCCTTCAAAATTGTTTTTGCTTTTGATTGATTTTGAAAAAGATATTCCTTAATTTTTGCTATATGTTTTACCCCAATTTTTGAAACTATATCAGAAAGACATTTAACCGTGGAAGGATTGTCAGCATTGTTTTGCAAGTTATTTGTATCAGTTAAAATTCCGGCATAAATTTGTAACAAAGCGTAATCGGAAATTTCATAAGGATATAATTTTTTAAGTTTTGTGTTAAAAATAACATAAATTATTTCACTGGTTGCGGAAAGATTTGGCACCACAATATTTAAATTAGCAAAATTAGTGTTATCATGATGATGGTCAATATTTATGCTATTTTTTGCTTTATCAAAAATTTCTTGAAATTTTCCTAGCCTTGAAATATTATTACAATCTAGACATATAACAAGGTCATAACGCATTGGTCGTTTTGCAACATTAACATATTCACTAGTTTTTTTTGTGAATAATTCAAGCGATTCTGGCAATCTTTCACAATCAAAAAAAACATCAACCCTTTTTTTCTTTCCTACACCATCTTTAAAAGTATAACAATTGTTTTTAATAATGTTTCTTAGTGCTAAAGCAGAACAAATTGCATCTCCATCTGGTAAAACATGTCCTATAATAGCAATGGATTGAGCAGAAATTATCTCTCTATGCAATTGCCTTACTTGTTCATTGTTTGGCATTAAATACTCCTATAAAGCCATGATAATTTTGAATTCAAACTGGAAATGCTTGAGTAATCAAGCATATTGCGATAGCAATAATAAATATGAGTGAAATGAACATTTACTTCCTATAATCATATTACATTTGTATTATACGATATTTTAATATTTTTGTCAATATATAGTATAATTATGGTATTAATTTTTAGTATTTTTGTAATATTTTAAATTAAT
>CALKLQ010000047.1 GCA_937992055.1 uncultured Clostridia bacterium
CATCTAAATCTTTATCAGGATTCTCTTCTTTAATCTTCTCTCCAGCTCTGCGAATACGTTCTTTGCCAATCTCACAAAGGTTTTTATATCCAGCTTTATTAGCTTCACTATCTTCTTCTGTCAATTCTGGTAATTGCACACAAATAAATTGTCTTTTACCGCTATCTTCCATATTCAATTCAAAAACAGCACTCGCTATTGTCGCAGAGCCAGAAAAGAAATCTAAAACTATATCATTCTCATTTGTCGCAATTTTGAGCATTTCTTTGATATATGGCATTGGTTTAGGAGTATCAAATACAATATCTGTAAACAATTTTTTTATTTCATCTGAGGCATTAGCAGCATTCGAAACATTATCCCAAATTGTTTCTGGTATTTTTCCTTCATTTTCATATATAAACATTTTTCTATAAATGTTATCTCCACGAATTATAAGTTTGTCTTCTAAATCAAGTTTGGTTAGATTATCTTTACTAAATAGCCATAATCTTTCTGTAAAATATTGTCCAGACTTAGTTGTGAAATCATATTTAACTCCACCTTGCGTTCCTCTCGCCCATGTGCCCAACATTCTGTATGGTCCTCTAGGATCGTTATCTGGATTTTTATATGCTTGTCTGGTTCCCTCATCTAAATCTAATCGGTTTGTATTAAAATTATATTTATTTTTTGCATAAACAAGTAAATATTCGTGAGATTTACTAAACCACTTTGCTGAATTATCACGACCTCTTTTTCTTTTCCACACAACACTGGCAATAAAATTATCTTCCCCAAACACATCATCACAAAGTTTTTTTAGATTTGCATGCTCGTTATCGTCAATTGAAATGAATATTACTCCCTCATCTTTTAATAGTGTTCTTGCAAGTTTAAGTCGTGGATACATCATATTTAGCCAGTTCGTGTGATATCTTCCATCGCTTTCTGCATTTGACTTTTGTGTTTGTCCTGTGATTTCTTTATAGTTCTTAAGATTATCTTCAAAATTATCTTTGTAAACAAAGTCGTGACCTGTGTTATATGGTGGGTCTATGTAAATCATTTTAATTCTGCTATTGTATGAATTTTGCAAAAGTTTAAGGACTTCTAAATTGTCGCCTTCAATATAAATATTTTTAGTTGTGTCCCAATTTTTGCTTTCTTCCTTGCAAGGTCGGAGTGTCCCAGTAGAACGCTTTTGTGCAAGTTTTGTGGCTTCTGTTTTTCCATTCCATACAAACGAATATTGTTCTTTATTGCGATTTATATTTTCGCCAAGTAAAAGTTCAAGTTCTTCAAAATCAATTTTATCTTCCTTTACTATGCTAGGAAAAAGTTCTTTTAGCTTTTCAATATTGTCTTTAACCAAATCTTTTGTCATTCCATCTAATTTTTCCATTTCTTACCTCACTTCAAAGAATAACATAAAATTGTTTGTTTTTTTAAAAGGATAACATAACTAAGCTAAAATGTCAATTCAGACAAAGTATAGCGCAGAAGCTATCAATATTTGCCCAATGTAATAGAGAATTAAATTTGGATAGTAAAGTTTTCTATTCCAAGACTTTCCAAAATAAATAATTGATAGAACCAAATCAGAGGCAAAGAAAAAGGCAAAACCTATCAATAATAAAATGGAAAATGTAGACCAAGTCGAAATTGCAAGAACAATAGATTGTACAAAACTAGCACCAAGCAAAAAAGAGTAAATCGCCACGTAAACTTTGCAATCGCCATAGTTAAGTTTTAACAATTTTTCTCCCAAAATCACCAAAATTGATATAACTAGTGCACCAGCTAGAGCTATATAAAATAATTTAAAATTATTAGCAAAATTAAGTCCTAAAATAAAAAATATCTGCGCCAAAGAAAAGGTAGCCATACCAAATTTAATAACTTTTGATTTATTTTCAGGCTTAAACTCCAAAAGAGCCAAAAAAACATCTCCAAATATGCTCACAACAAGCCCTATCAACATAAATAATTTAAATAAGGTGATACCGCTTAAAAAAACATTTACAAGCGCTAATATAAAAAATAGAAAGCTTGACAAACTTTTCAATATTAATGAAAGCCAAGGTTTTTCTTCATCTTGCCAAATTATAAATAAAGCGGCAGACAAAACAGCAAGTCCTAGTAATGCGTAAAAACAAATGTCATTCATCTTCTTCCTCCTCTATAGGTGCATTTAAAAGAATGTCATCAGTGGAAACATTTTGAAGTTTTCTTTCTATCGTCTTAGATTTTTTGGTAGCAAACTCAATTGTGGTTGACGCCTCACTCAATTTCTTTTGAGTTTTTTGCAAAAGACTGACAAATTTTCCAAACTCCTGTTTGAATGTTCCCAGCAAGGACCAAATTTCAGATGAGCGCTTTTCAATAGAAAGTGTTTTAAAACCAAGTTGCAAACTAGATAATAGTGCTGAAAGTGTAGTGGGACCACAAATTATAACCTTAAATTGTCTTTGAATTTCTTCCACTAAGCCCGCCTTTCTCAACACTTCGGCGTAAAGTCCTTCTAAAGCCAAATACATAATTGCAAAATCAGTAGTATTTGGAACATTGATATATTTCTCACTAATTTTTTTAGCCTCTTCTTTAACTCTTTTTTCAAGAGCCTTACTAAACTGCTCCACTAAGGCTAAATCGCCACGTTCACTAACCTCAACAAGACGTTGATAATCTTCAATAGGAAATTTAGCATCAATTGGCAAAAGAATTTGTTTGTCATCTTTTCCTGGAAGCATGACCGCAAAGTCGACCCTCTCCTGACTATTTAAAACTGTAGCAACATTGCTGGCATATTGATTAGGTGAAAGCATTTGCTCCAATAAATTCCCAAGTTGCACCTCACCAAAAACACCACGGGTTTTAACATTGGTCAACACCTTTTTCAAATCTCCAACACCTGTCGCAAGTGATTTCATCTCTCCAAGTCCCTCATAAACTTCCTGCAATCGTTTGTTAATAAGCTCAAACGACTGATTTAATCTTGTCTGCAAGTTGACATTTAATTTCTCATCCACGGTTTGACGCATTTGTTCAAGCTTTGTTTCGTTGTCTTTTTGCAATTTTTCTAAGCCATTTGAAAGAACATTAGTTGCCTTTTCCAAACGTTCCTCATTACTTTTCAAAATTTGTTCAAGTCTTACAACCTGTTGTTGATTATTTTCTCGATTAAGTGAGGCTATCTGGGATAAACTGTTGACCACATTATCATTGTAATTTTTAATTGAACTCAGCATAAGCTCGAACATGTTTTTGTTTAAGTTAGCCTGCATTTCTATCGAAGTCTGAAGCTTGGTTAAATCTTGTTGTTTTCCCTTTCCGTTTTTAATTAGATAGATTAAAAGCACAAGTAAAATTAAACTCAAGCCACTTAAACAAAGACTAATTATCTCCCAAAAAGGCATTTGCCACCTCCGTTAAAAGCTCTTCACGCTCATTCTTTATCTTTCCCTCAAACACCTTGTCCAAAAGCCCCGCAAGAATGTTGGAATACTTTTTTTGTGGCAACTTAGGAAATTTTTCTTTTAAATCATTTCCATTTATCTTTAAGTCTTTTATCTGAATAGGAATTTTAAATTTATTAATATATTTATAAAAAAAGTTATACTTTAAAAATAAAAATTTATTCTTTTTAACCAATATCCTTGAAATATCTTCAAAACTATTATAATAACGAAAAAAGAATTCTTTATTGCTCATTTTATTTAATGCGTCAAAATATCCACACACCACGTCGATAACATTCTTTGACCTTGATTTAGATAGCATAAGACCATCTTGAGAAAACTGGGTAGCAAGATAATAGGCAATACAATCGGGATTAAGAGAGTTAATAAGGTCAATCAAAAGCCCTTCAAATCGCTGATTACTACCTACTTTTTTCACCATTTTGTATCTTACATGACTCACGCTGTTAAATATATTTGGCCAAATGCCCAAATAGTTTAAAAGATTTAAACCTCTAAGATAGGCTTTTTTAGAAGAGGATTTATATCTCTCACTGCTATTTAAAATTAACATAAGTTCATCATATTTTCTTTGACCAGAAATATCATTCAGGCGATATACCATTTTTTTTGCGGTCAAAAGGGTATCTCTTGAAATAGAAAAATTAAGTTCAGATGCAATTCTTATCATTCTAAGAATTCTAAGACCATCGTTTTCAAAAACATAGTCCGGACTTTCTAGACATCTTAATCTCTTCTTTTTAAGGTCATAAATTCCTGAATAAATGTCTATTACTTCTTCCTTTAAAATATTGTAATAAATAGCATTTATAGTAAAATCTCTTCGTTTTGCGTCTTCTTGAAGTTCCGAAATAAATTTAATTTTAGAAGGCGAATGCTCTCCGCCTTCTGGATAATATTCTTTTCTAAAAGTTGTATGTTCCCAAGTTTCTCCTTCACAACTTACCAAAACTGTTCCTAACTTTTTTGACTTTTCTTTAATTATAAAATTACTGCCTTTACAAAGTTTTTCAAGTTCCAAAGGAGTGAGTTTTGAAGCAAGGTCAACATCTGTATCTTTTAAGCCTAAAATAGAATTACGCACAAAACCACCAACAATAAACATGTCAGCCTTTTTTTGCACAAGTTTTGCAAACTTTATTAAATTTTCACTAACCTTTAATCGCATCTTTTTCCCTATTTATAAAAAGCACTCCAAGTGTATCTTGTCCACAATGAGAACAAATAGTGCAACCCGCTTGAGTTTCATAAACCTCTTTAAATCCATAATCTTTTAGCATTTTAATAATTTTATCAGTACAAGCCACTCTAGAAGAATAGGTTACAAAAACTCTATTTAGATTTGGATTATTTTCGCTTAAAACATCATTACAGTAACGAATAAGCACATCATCTAATTTTCCCATGTATTTTTTAACAACTTCCATCTTGCCATCAACAAGGGCAATTTTAGGCTTGATTTTAAGAAGATTTGCCCCTAAAAGAGCAACTCCAGAACATCTTCCACCTTTATGAAGATATTTCAAAGTGTTAATCACAAATGACGCTTGAACCCTCTCAACCTCTTGAGAAATAGAATTTACAATTTGTTTTATCTCCATATTAGCCCTAATTTTTTCCGCGCAAGATAGCACTAAAAGTCCAATTCCAGTCGAAAGACTTTTAGAGTCAATGACATAAACATTTTGGCAATTTTTCGCCGCCAATTCACAGTTTCCTACCGAACTTGTTATTCTAGATGATAAGGTGATGTGTATAACGGCATCATAATCTTTTAAAATATTTTTGAAATAATCTTCATATTCACCCACAGTTAAAGCCGCAGTTTTTGGCAACACACCATTTTTGTCCACATAATCAAACAATTTACTGGAAGAGAGTGAACCGTCATCTTGATACTCCTCATCGCCAAGTATCACGTGATAAGGTATTATCTTAACATCGTATTTTTCAATTAACTCTTTTGATAAATCACAAGTACTTTCTGTTGAAACCGCAATTTTCATAAAATTTTCTCCTTTAATTAAACTTTTTTAATGCCTAACGTATATAGCAAATATTGAAGCAAAAAAAATCTTTGTTCTTTAACAATAACCTCCACTTTTCCAATCAAACATTGCTTGTCAACTGAACCATAATTAAAGCAATCAAAACTGGAAACTCGATTATCTCCAACATAAAAAATTTCATTTTCTCCTATTGCATAGAAAGCTATTCCATCAATAAATTCAATTTTTTCACCTTTTGCAATCAGTCCTTGGAACCTTTCAAAAGCATATTCATTAACCTTGTCATTTTCCAAATAAAATTCGTCAAGTTCATAATAGGTGTTCAAACCTTTGGGAATTCTCGCAAGTTTTCTTATAACCTCACCATTATCATTTAATTTTGTAACAAAGCCAATTTTGTCACCACCACACCCCACTATTCTTTTAATAACCGAATAGGTCTGACCATTTACAACTGCTATATCTCCCACCTCAACATCTGCATACTTATTAACATAAACCGCATCATTTAAACCATGAGTGTTAGCATTTAAAGTTGGCGACATTGAACCGTTTTTAACTATAAAATAAGCATGGGTTAAATAATTTATAGTTATCAAAATAAGAGCAAAAAATACAGCTAATACTAAAATAATAATAGGAATGAAATCCCATTTTGTTTTTTTAATTATATTAGGATTATAAAGCGCTTTTGACTTTTTTATGCTCTTATTCATAATATGTTTAATATTATATCAAATTAAAAAATAAAGTACAAATAAATCATGTTTAACCTTGAAATTTAGTGAAATATACGAAAAGCTTCGCGATTGTTTGACATTAAATTTTATTATATTTGCTTTATTGACAAAATTCGAGCTTTCGTTTAAAATGATTTCAAAGAGAGGAAGCTATGGCAAAAAATCAACATGCTGAATGGCTCAAAGAAAAAAGAAAAAAATTGAACTTGGACAATGTAAGCTCCGATCCTCTTGTCGAGGCTACAATAACAAAAAGTAAAGCAGACGACCCTTCTTTTTTTAAGACCATCAATATTGATGCTCGCATGCACACTTCCATTATTTTGGCAGATTTTTCCGATGTTCACATAGGTGACCCAAATTGCGATTTGGAAAAATTTATAAGATGTTTAAAAAAGCTTAAGCAACTGAACAATTGCTATCTAATTTTTAATGGTGACATTTTAAATTTTGCAACAAGAAATAGTAAATCTAATCCTCTAGAGGACATCGCTAATACAGCAGAACAACCAAAGATTATGATTAAAATAGGTTCTGATCCAGAAATTTTGGATATGATTGTTGCCTACATAAGCGGAAATCACGAGGGTGGCGACAGAACGCAAGACAATCTCCAAAATCCTTCTCATCTGATTACAACCGCTCTCGGCATTTATGAACTCACGGCAGACCACATGTGCCTATTACAATTTAAAATCACCCCACCTGCCTCATTGGGGCTTAAAGAACCTGTAATTTTAAAATGCTTTTCAAGACATGGTGGCGGAAGAGGCTCCTCCCCACTTGATATAACCATGTCAGGAACAAGGGTATACTCCAATGCAGACATAATTTTAACCGGGCACTACCACACTAATCAAGCTGGAGAAACAGCTATGGAATACTTCAATCCAAAAACCAAACGCACTTGGTGGAAAAAAGTATACATAAAATCATCAAATTCGTTTTTAAATTATGCAAATTATGTAGCCAGCTCTGCCGCCTCATTTTCAAATACCGAGCCCTCCATATTACATGTTTCAATCGCTCCAAATTCAACCTTAAATGAAATTCCTTATTCAATGCGCAAAGATTATCCTTCATATGAATTTTCTTTCAGTGAAATTCAAATTGAAAGCCCAACTTTTGATGAACTTGTTAAGCATTATAACAAAAACTATGAATGTACTTATAGTTCAATGAAAATATTAAACGAACAGGCACTTGCCATAAAAAAAGTTTTAAAAGAATCTAATCAAATTAATAAAAATAAAAAAGCAGATGACAAAAATTTTAGTTTAGGGGAATAAAGATGGCTGATAATGCTCTTGAAAAAATGAAAAAGTCAATAGAAACCAAAAAAGAAAGGCAAAAGTTCGCTCCAAAGTATATGTCTGTTAGCAAATCAAATGACAATTACGCCGAGCTTTTTGTAATTTCCGACCTGTTTTTAGGCATTACAGACGAAAAAGCAAAAGCAAAATCTCAACTTAAAGATGAAAATCTTTCCTGCCTTGCAACCTTGGAAGCACATTTAAAGGCAATAGAACAAAATCACCCAAATGCAATGATTGTAATAAACGGCAACCTTTTTAAACATTTTTCAGCTAATGAAAAAAAAGACCTAAATCTTGAAATTCGTGCCCTATACACCCTGTTAAAGCCGTACAAGTCTAAAATTATTTCCATATGTGACGGTTATAACGAAAAACAATACAAAATTAAGAACTCTTGTACAATTTATTCAAACAAAAAAGCAGAAAAAACTATAACCAATAAAAGCCCTCTTTTCGTGTTAGCAAAACTGCTTGGCTTGCAAAACAAATATCAAGCCTCCCCTAATTTTGAAATTGAACTTAATTTTAATAATGAATACACAAATAACACCAATCAAAAAATTTGCATTCTTTGCACCAATGGATATGGCGTTGGAGAAACCTTCAAAAGCACACTAGACAAATTAATTAAACTTCAAAAAGAAAAAAATGGCTATGATGCCTACATTCTAAGCGGTTTTCGCAACTCCATGATTTCCAAATGTTGCGAGCTTATTGACTCTTCTAACCCTGAGCAAAAATTAATCAAAAATTATGTTTTAATTTCCACCTCTGGTTATCTTTCAAAGCGAATTCGCTCAAATACTCCCGCCTATGTTGACAACAAGTTATATCGATTTGCAGTTGTGAAAAACCTTGATGCAAACAATATTAAAGGCAAAAACAACATTTCGCAAACTCCATATAAACTCACAGTTGACCGCCTTGATCTCAGTCTTTCACAAACCTCACAAGCTGAATATGACATCACTCAAAAATATTTGGAACTTAAAAAGATTAATCAACATAATGCCCAGTTCCTTATTGATTACATTCAAAACGTATTAAAAGAAATAAATGAGGAGAATCTTCATGACATGACGCAAGAAATCAAATGTCAAGAAAAATCTCAAACCATCTCGCCATTTGCTAAAGATAATTTTGAAAAGGAGCAATAAAATGGATTTTGGAATAAAAAGCAACGAAAAAGGCAACTTTTGCATAAGATGTAATTGTAAAGTTGATGACATCATGAATTTTTGTCCAAACTGTGCAAATCCTTTAAATCTTGATGCTTTTAACCTTTTCCAGGAACAACTTAAATTAAACAACCTTAAACTTTTAAAAACACTTGCTGAAAATACTACAGATGAAAACACACTAAAGTTAATACAAAAGTTAACTAAAAATATGAGCAAATTATAATTAGTTTTATAAATAATTATTTGACAAAAAATGCAAAAGAGGTTATCATATATCGGAAGTTTTGTCTGAAAGCGCCTTTAGACATTTTCAAGAAAAACTCATGTTAATTAAACTGTGATGCATTGCATTGCAAGAGGTTTGTGTAAACAAATATGATTTAAAGGCACAAAGTTTCTAATCTCAAGCATTTTTAAAGGGGCGTAGTTAAACGGTATAGCGATGGTCTCCAAAACCATTATTGAGGGTTCGATTCCTTCCGCCCCTGCCAAAAAATAATTCTTTCTAATAAGCCTTTTCACTTAGGTTTATTTTTTTATTCCTTTCTTGGAATCGAACCCCACGGGTTCGAGGCTGTCGCCCTGACCGCGACAAGTCGCTCCCGGCTTTGGCTAAAAACTTGCCACAGGCAACTTTTCTTTACGCGTCGCCCCTTCCGCCCCTGCCAAA
>CALKLQ010000048.1 GCA_937992055.1 uncultured Clostridia bacterium
AAATTAAAAAAAATAAGGAAGTGAAGCAAAATGCTTGACAAAGTTGCGGGGGGGGGTAGAATAAAATGACCATTTAAAAGCAAAAGAGAAAAAGAGCAAAAATGTGGATAACTTACACTTGATTTGTTATGTTTTTTACTTCACTGGATATGTTTGCTACATTTGGGCTTCGACATCGTTGGAAAGAAACAAAATCAATCATAAAAGAGTGGTTGCGCCACTTATCCACAATTAAGAGAAGAAACAAAAAAGGGTGTATAATATTTTGCAAATAGATGGGGGATGAAAAACAAACGTAGAACAAATTAAGTAAAACAAAATGATATAATAAGGTTGTAACTAAGATTTATCTTGAAAATTTATATTTAAAATTAAATTAAATAAAAAGATAAATATTAGAAAAAATAAAACAACAGAAAATTTGTCAACTCTCTATTTAAGTTTTAGATTTGACAAAAAGAAGACTGGATTAGGAAGGTTAAAATACATTTTCTAACATGGTCTTACTAAAGAAAGTGGCATTGCCACAAGGGAGAGAATAAAAATGAAAAGAATAAGAAAGGTGATAGCAAGCGCGTTAACACTTGTGATGAGCATACTCGTCATGTGTGTTGGAGTGTATGCGGCGGCAAGCGCGCCAAAGATAAGCATTAGTGGAAGCATAAGCTATGATGTTGGTGAATGCAAGGTAAGGGTTATAGGCAATCTTGGAGGTGCCTATTTAGAAGCAAATGGCAGTGGCATAACTCCGGTTGAAAAAACAGCTATAGATAATAATGGAAACAAATGCCATTATTATGGGGTACATGACAATGCACAAAGCGAAACAAATTTGCTTCCAGCATGGAATATAGGAAGTGTATATTTTAAGGAAACCGCAAATGGAGTGGAAAACTTTGTAGTTAACATTTTGGTTGAAAATCTATCCGTGTATCCTATTAAAGTTATTGTTAGTAAGGATGAAAAAGAGACGGCTGCCAACATACAACGAACAGAAATTAATAATAATGTAAAGATAGATGTTGGTGAAACTGCCTCAATAGATATAATTTATGATATAAAAAATAATGTAGCACCCTCACTATTAGTTGGAAATCAAATTTCATTTGAAAAAACAAGTCTTGACGCAGATAGAAATTATACCATTACCTATGTTTCTGAAAGCTTTCCTTTTACTACAGGTGCTCAGGGAAGGGAAGATAATCTCTTTGAATCCCCAGTAAATTCGTATCAACAACAGACTGTGAATAATATTGAATCTATGAATATTTTATATACCACACCAACAAGAGGTTGGCTCAATCGTCCGGTAGCGAATTGGTATACAAATCCTGATTTGGTTGGAACTGCGGTTAAATTCCCTTACATTTTAAATCAGGACCTAACACTTTATGCTCAGTGGGAAACTAATTACTATGAATATAAAAGGGGTAATGCCACGGGTTACAAAATATATTTTGAGGGTGAATCGACTCCTGCTTTGACGGTTGATTGGGTAAATTGTCCATTGACGAACTCAATGGATTCTATAGAGGAAAACTTTTACGGTCAAGAGATTTCAATTAGTGGTGTTCCCGTGACTATGCTTATTCCTAAAGAAAACATGAGCTCAAGTTTTGTTTTAGACAATAATTATATATTAATTCAATTAGGATTCTTTCATTATTTGGTTAAAATGGATGGTGATGTCCCGGTTGACGCTGTTCAGTTTACACATGGAGAAAAATTTGTTTCTTTATGGAGCGCTCGTTCTATTTTAGATCAGCTAGGTTTTCTTCCTCAAGAAAAAATTGATTCTGTAGAAAAAGAAAGAGTTAATGGACCATATTATACAAATGTTTTTTTTGAAGAAGACGGTCAAGAACATTTAAAGGAACCTATTAAAGGTTTCTATGCTGAGTAACGTTAATTTAATAAGATAGTGTTAAATTACATCATCTTAGACTGAATAATCGCGAATGAAAAATTGTAATAAATTTTATTACTGCGATAACTGAAAAAATTCCTAAAACAGTCATTTGTCTTAATAAATCTGCTTTATAACATTCTTAGAGTCTGTTTTATCTTAAGTTTAATTAATTTGTTATATACATTGAAGATGATGTTTAACACATCATCTTTTTTAATGAAAATTTATTTTTAATTAAAAATAAGAAAAGATATTTAAAAATTTATTAAAAATATAATTAAATTTATGTTAATTGTTGGTCATATAATAAAAATACCGTAAAAATTATTTATTTTTAAAGACTTTTTAAGAATAAAAAGATGTTTGTAGATTTAAATTAAATTTTGTTATTTTGTTTTAAGATAATTCATTAAAGAATTTTATTTATTTTAATTTTTACAATTTTGTATATTTTTTTTGCTCCTGCTCAAAATAACAACAAAAAAGGAGAAAAAACATGAAAAAATGGCAAATATTGTTAGCTATACCACTTGCATTTGTTTTGAGCTTTGGAACAATTTTATCTTTAGGGATGAAAAGACTTTCTGCTCCGCAAGTGGTTAGTTCAAATCAAAATGTTGTAACCGCACAAACCGCAAGTCAAATTCAAGCTGTTCAACAAAGACTCAAGGAACTAGGATATTATGATGGTCCAATAACCGGAAACTATGGTCCTCTCACCCGTGCTGCGGTTATTAAATTCCAAAGTGATTATGGACTTAATGCAGAGGGTTATATTGGACCTCAAACACTAGCTATGTTGGGACTTTCTGATAGTGGCTCAAGTCAAAATAACTCAGACCTTTATCTTTTGGCAAAATGTGTTTATGCCGAGGCAAGAGGAGAAAGCTATGTTGGAAAGGTTGCTGTTGCCGCCGTAATTTTGAACAGAGTTGAACATCCAAGCTTTCCTAATACCATTGCAGGAGTTGTTTATCAACCATGGGCCTTTACCGCAGTGTATGACGGACAAATTAATTTGGAACCAGACCAATCTGCTTACTCTGCTGCTCAAGACGCTCTCAATGGTTGGGACCCTACATATGGTTGTATTTACTACTATAATCCTGAAACTGCAACAAGTCAGTGGATATTCTCTCGTGAAGTTGTAACAACCATTGGCAAGCACGTGTTTGCGAAATAGTTTAAAAGGAAATTTAAGGTTATGAAAAATAAAAAAACTGATAAAGAAACAAAAAAGAATAGAAAGGCGCCCGTAGGTTGGATTGTTGCATGCAGCATTTTAGGAGGAAGTGTTTTGGGACTTGGAACTCTTTTATACTTCTCCAATCAAAATGCAAATAATCATGCTATGAAACTTGAAAATATGTATCAAAAATCATACTACGATTTTGCAGACAACATCAACAATGCCGAGGTAAAATTAAGCAAAGCTATCTCCACAAACGACTCGGGCTATGCACAAAAACTTCTTTCTGAAGTTTCAAAAAATGCAACCGAGGCAGAAGAAAAGCTTAATAACCTCCCTCTTTCTGTCAATGGGTTAGAGGAGAGTTTGAAGTTCATAAATCAAGTTGGTGGCTACACAAACACCCTTTCTAAAAAACTTTCTAGAGGGGAAAGTCTTACCTCTTCAGACAAAACCACTCTCAGGAAACTTCATTCTTCCATAGTTGAAATGAAAAACAGCATTGGAGAAATGACAAACGATATGAAAGATGGTTATGGAATTTTGTCAAATTCATTATCGATCAAAGGAGATTATAATGACTTTACAGTTTCTCTTCAAAGCATAAAATCTAATGATGTTGATTATCCAACCATGATTTATGATGGGCCGTTTGCAGATTCACAAATAAGCAAAGAGGTCAAGGGTCTTAGTGGAGAAATGGTTTCAATGGAAAAGGCAAGAGAGGCTCTTTCAAAACTTGTCAAAGTTGCACCAGAAGAGATTAGGTTTATGAATGAAACCAAGTCTAGATTTGAAACATATGATTTTATGTTTGAAAAAAATCAAGGCAATTGCTATGCTCAAATGACGAAAAAGGGAGCAAAGCTTTTGACCATGAGTGCTTTTGCGGATAACAAGAACATGACAATGTCAAAAGAGGACGCAATTTCTGTTGCAAAAGAATTTATTTCAAGCACCGGAGTTAATGATGTGGAATGCGTATGGAGTGATATTGTTGGAGGAAATGCCTATCTTAATTTTGCACCTATAGAAAACTCTGTAATTCTTTATCCTGATTTAATTAAGGTAAAAGTTGATCTTGGTGGCGGAACCATTTTAGGTTATGAGGCAACTAGCTACTACACCAATCACACCAACCGAAGCCTCCCATCATTTAAAATCAATGCCCAGCAGGCTCAAGACAATCTTCAAAAAGATTTTACCTTTGTTTCCACAAAAAAGGTTTTGGCTCCTATTGAATATCGCGAGATACTTTGCTACGAGCTTACCTGTTATAAAAATGCAGATTTATATTACTTCTATTATAACAGCGAAAATGGCAATTTAGAGAATGTGCTTAGAGTAATTAAAACAAATGACGGCAACAAGCTTATGTAACAAAAAAGTTTTTATAATCATATATGAGATTAGGTTAAAGCCTAATCTTTTTAATTTTGGAGTGTTTATGATTTGTCGAAACAATTCATGTTCCACTTGTGGGACCTGTCTTTCCTCTTGTGGATGCAAAACTTGCAACAACAATTGTGCTGGTAACTATCCAAACCCAGTAGTGGCAAACAATGTCAATTCTTGCAACTGTTCTAATATTATTACAAATACAAGTGCGTTAGCAGGTGCACATTTGGCTGCTAGTGGAAGCCTTTCGCCTCTTCAAGATTTGCCATTAAATTTGATACATACAACTACAAATGTTGCCTTTCAAAATCAGGGAGAAAATACAACGGTTATAGGTGGACTTTATAAAATTGACTTTGCTGCCAAAATCTCTGGCAATACAGATCCGGTTTCTCTTGGAATTAAGATAGGTGGGACCGTGGACCCAAATAGTATCATGACGGCAAATAAAACGGGAGGAATAACCCACATTTCTAACACATTTTTTGCCTCCATCCCAGACGCAAGTTACATTTTTGTGTCCAACACTTCAAATGGAAATCAAAATGTGGAAATGGTAAATGTCACACTTGTTAGAATGTCTTAAGTTTTTTAATGGCTTTAAAAACATTTTAACTATGTTTGCAAAAAAAACATGACAACTTTTTATTCTTTTACATATATTGAAATGAGGCGATAAAGCCAAAATCAATTAAAAGGAGAAAGAGTTATGTTTTTTAACTTCGGATGTTGCCATCACAGATGTAGATGTGAAAGACCTACATGGGATAATTGTAGATGTGAACAAAATTGGAATTGCAATCAAAACTGGAATAATTGCAATCAAGACTGGAATAATTGCAATCAAAATTGGAACAATCAAGGATGGGAGAATAATCGTTGCCGTGAGCATAAACGTGATGATGACAAACAAAATTGGAGAGGAAATTGTCAATGTTTTCCTATTCCATTTATAATTTGTTGTGATGACAATAATAACAACCACTGTTGTCGCTAAAAAATTAGATGACGTGTTCGCTTTTAGTGAAGATTTTCTTCATAAAAGCGATTACATATTAAACTCTTTCTTTTTAATTAAAATTCATATGACATGGGGCTTATCAAATTGGCGATTAGTTTGTTAAGAAATGTGTCGTATGTAATTTTTTTAATTTCATTTGATGTAGAAGCTAATTTAGTTTGCAAATTTTATTCATATTTGTTAAACTTTAATAAACGGAGGATTTTATGCCTTTAAAAACAACGGTTAGAAAAAAG
This sequence comes from uncultured Clostridia bacterium, assembly GCA_937992055.1. Lineage (GTDB taxonomy): Bacteria > Bacillota > Clostridia > Christensenellales > UBA1242 > CAJKWP01. Next base: position 5,754 of record CALKLQ010000048.1, read on the forward strand.
GTCGATGATAAAATCGATGAGATAATCGATAAACAAATTGACAAAATGGTAGATAAAACTTTGAAAGAATTGGATGAAAAAGAAGTGAATGAAAATAAAGAAAATTTAAATCAAGATAACCAGAATGAAAAAAAGGATTTTGAAAAGAACAAGGTTGTTTTTGCTCTTTCCTATCTTTTGTTTTTTCTTCCTTACATTTGTGCAAATGACTCACCAGAAAAAAATTTCTATGCAAACCAAGGCTTGGTTCTTTTGCTAACATCTTTGGTGTTTGGTGTGGTTATTGGTCTTTTGAGTTTGATTTCTTCAGTTCTTGGATGGGTGCTAAGCGCAATTGTCTACATTTTGCTTTTGGCGGAACTTGTCTATGGTGTTGTTAAAACCCTTCAAGGAAATGAAAAAACACAACTTCCTATAATTGGTCAAATTACAATTATAAAATAAAATGCTTATTGTAAAACGCAAAAAATATTTATCTTTTTTTTGCGTTTTATTTTATTTAAAAAAATTTATATGCTACAATAAATTAAATTTGGAGGTCATTATGGGATTTTTTGATTTGTTTAAGGAAAAAATAACACAACCAACCACACACGACAGTGAAGATAATTTGGTTTTAAATAGCGGTGCACATATTTTAAATAATTGTAGAAATGTTGTTGTTGAGGGCAAGGCTATAATTTTGGAAGCAACCGATTCGCAAATAATTTCAATGAGCGGGAAAAGCAAGCTTCAAATTTTGAATAGTGGTGAAATAGGTGAAATTTCTGGGAATGTTAAAATTGGCCTAATTAAAACCGGAAAAATTGGTGTTTTAAAAAACAAAGTGAAAGTGACCACCATAAATGATTGCTTTATTGAATATGTTAAAGATAATGTTAAAATTGGAACCTTTAATGGTGGAGAGGTTAAATTTGTTGATGGCAAGGCGCAAATTGCAACAATAAACAATGGAAAGTTTATGTTTGTTCGCGACAAGGTAAAAATTGGCACCATGATAGATGGTGAAATTACAGGAATAATGAATGATGTTGAACTTACAACCATGATGAATGGAAGGGTGGACTATGTTTTAAATAAGGCAAACATTGGGACCATTAATGACGGGAGCATTGGTGAAGTTTGTGATGCTAGTGAAATTGAGACCATGAACAATGGAAAGGTGTGCTACATGCGTGGAAAGGCAATTGTTTGTCAACAAATTGCCGGTGAAATTGAAAACCAAAGCTCAACAACACTGGTTTTATATTCACAAAAAAAGGAGCTTGTAAAAAACATTCTAAAACCACAAGAGGATAAAAAGAGGAAAAAGAAGGAGCCTGTTAAGGAAACTGAGCTTGAAAAAACGGAAGAGTCTCAACAAAAAAACGACTCTGTGCAGGCTCAACTTGATGTTGATTCCTTGCTTGAGCAAAAACAAGAGGAAAATAAAGACTAAAAGGATGACACATGGACATTTTAACCTATATTTTATTGGGTGTACTTGCCTTGGTTTTAATCGTCTGTCTTTCAATTGCAAGTTTTGCAGACTCCCAGCTTTTAGAAGTTTTTAAAGAAACTAATAATATTATGTCCTCATCTTTTACTGTTGCAAGTGATTTTTCTGCCATGGCATCTAGGGCGTTTTTAGACGGCGGTGTTAAGGTGGGTAACAAGCAGGGTTTTTTAACCGATGCATATTCTCCAAGACAAAAGACGATTTTTTTGTCTGAACAAGTTTATAACAATTCATCAGTTGCTGCCCTTGCCATTGCTGGGCATGAGATGGGGCACGCCCTTCAAGACAAACTAAAACCTCAAGTTTTGGCAAAAAGAACAAAACTTAGCAAAATCTCCAAGATTTTGGGATATTTTATGTTTCCCATAACTTTGTTGGGGGTTTTCTTTTTAATTTTTTATAGCGAAAGTCTTGTGTTTTGTCTTTCTTGCTTTGCCTTGGCATTGTTTTTCTTTTGTTTTGCTTTATTTGTCAAGCTTCTCACCATTTCGATAGAAAAAGAGGCGTCTAATAATGCAATTGAAATGCTTAGAAAATTGAGGGTTTTAGAAGAGGATGAAATAAAGCATGCAAAAGCTTTGTTAAAGGCAGCACTTTTAACTTATATTGCAGATTTTCTACGTAGTGTTTTGGGCTGGACTATGCTTACGCGAAAATCCAAGGTTTTTGGCGGTTGAAAAATGCCGTGTATGCTCTGAAAATTATTATGCCACCCTTTTAAGTTAGTTTTAATTGATGAGTTGCTTTGCAGAATTCTTTACAATAAAAAGTGGTAAAATTGAAGTTGGCGCAAGCTATTGAATCTTAAACGGAGGATATATGAAAAAGAAAATCAAAAGCTACGATGGAAAAGTTCTTCAATGTTATATTTTTGAATGCCAAAATCCAAAGGCTATTGTTCAAATAGCACACGGAATGCAAGAGTACAGTAAAAACTATTTTGAATTTTGCAACTTTTTATGTGAGCACGGCTATACAGTTTTTATTTTTGATGAACGTGGGCATGGTCACACTGCCGGTTTTCAAAATATTGGAAGGGTTGAGGAAGGTGACATTTTTATTCAGACGGTGAAAGACCATCTATATTTTTCTAAAAAGTTAAAACAAGACTATCACAACCTGCCACTATACTTTTTTTCACATTCCTATGGTTCTTTTGTTGGACAAAGTTATCTTCAGAACGCGCCTTGTTGTGATAAGGCGGTTTTAATGGGTAGTGGATTTATGAAAAAGCCATCGGTCATGCTAGGAAAACTTGTTGCCAATTTGACGGTGCTGTTTAAAGGAAAGGATGCTGAGGCAAAAATGATTGAAAATCTTTCCTTTAACTCTTACAAAAAGTTGTTCAAAACTGGTAGCTGGATTACCTCAAGTGAGGAGGAGTCTGCAAAATTCTATTCAGATGAATTTAATGGCACACCTTTTTCCGCTGGTTTTTATAAATACCTATTTACAAATCAACTAAAACTTTATAGACACCTAAATTCTATTGATAAAAAAATGCCAATTTTGATGATTAGTGGCAAAGATGATGTTATTGGTGACATGGGTAAGGGAATAACAAAGTTATACAACGCATATATTAAAAATGGATTAAATGCCAGATTAAAGTTATATGAAGGCAAGCGGCATGCCCTTTTAGCCGAACAAAACAAGACCCAAGTTTTTCAAGATTTGCTAAATTTTTTTGACGAAAACTAAATTGTTTTGTTGTTTTTTGTATTCTATAAAAAAAACACTTTACGTGAAAGATGTTTGAGTGTATACTTTGTTATAGTATATTTTTTTATGAGGAAAATAAAATGTTTGAAAATGCAAAGAGTTTGATAAGGGAAAATAAAATGATTGAAGATGGTGACATTATTGGTGTTGCCACAAGCGGTGGAAAAGATTCAATGGCTCTTTTATGCTTTTTAAAAGAACTGAGTGAAAACCAAGATTTTGAGGTTATTGCTGTTCATGTTGACCATTGCATCAGGGAGGAAAGTCAGGAAGACGCTGAATTTGTTCTATCATTTTGCAAGGAACATGGGATTAGAGCATATAAGTTTAAGGTGGATGCCACCAAAATTGCCAGAGAAAAATCTGTAAGCATTGAAATGGGTGCTCGTGATGCCAGATATGGAGTTTTTGAAGCGCTTTATAGAAAGGGCGTGGTTTCTAAAATTGCACTTGCTCATCATAAAAATGACCAGGCAGAAACTATTTTAATGCATATGTTTAGAGGTTCAGGTGTTAGCGGGATGAAAGGCATGACTCCGGTAAGAGATTTTTACATCCGTCCTTTTTTAACAACAGATAGAAGCGAAATTGTAGACTATTTAAATCAAAATTTAATTCCAAATGTTGAAGATTCAACTAATTTGGATGACAGCTATCAAAGAAACAGACTGCGTAATAAAATAATGCCAGAAATAATTAAGCTATGGCCAAATGCGGTCAATTCAATAATTGCTCTTTCAAATGATTGTTTAGATGACAATGACTATATAAGCTCTCAAATTATTGATGATGCTCTCATCGTGGAAGACAAAACTGTTAAAATCCCAAGCTCCTACTTTTTGTATCCCAACGCAATTGTTACCAGACTTGTGTTTAAGGCGCTTAGGTTAATAGGTGTAACAAACGATGTTGAAAGAAAGCATATTTCACTTATAATGGCGTTGGCATTAAGAGGCGAAAATGGAAAAAAACTTGATTTGCCAATGGAGCTTTCTGTTCATAAGGAATATGATTTTGTTACCCTTACTAATAAACACAAAGAAAGAAAAATTTTAAACCTTGCCTTCAAATGTGGAGAGTTTGAAATTGAGGGTGTTGGAAAATTAAAGGTGAAAAGAATAAACCCAAAAGATTTTGTTAAAGGAAATAATAACCTTATGATAGACGCAAAAAAATTGCCAAAGGGTGCGGCTTGGAGATTTAGAGAGGATGGCGATGTTTTTGAAAAGTTTGGCGGCGGAACAAAAAAATTAAAAAGTTTTTTAGTTGATAAAAAAATTCCTCAAAGATTGAGAAATCTTTTGCCCGTTTTGGCTTATGAAAATGAGATATATGCCATTGCTGGAGTTGAAATTAGCGAGGCGGTTAGGATGGAAGAAGGAGTTAAGGTAGCTTACGAAATAACTTTAAATTAATTCTTTTTCAACATTTTCCCAGTTTATTAACTATGTTTGTTTTCATTTAAACCTTTTTAAAATTACAAGATAGTTCAAGAATTTTTTATGCATTTAAAATAAAGAAGTAAGCGTTTAATTATTGTCAGTGAATATATTGTTTATAAGTGTGTGTCACTTCAGTGTAGATATGATATTCAGACTGAAGAGAAGCAAGACAAGGCTCGAAAAAAGTCCTAAAGCAGTTTTACTAACGTAAATGACTGTTTTAGGGCCTTTTTTTAATTTCTGCAAGTAAAATTTCCTTGCGCAATTTTAAATATCAATATTGTGATAAATCCAAATTTTAGTTACTCACAGATTGACAACAAAAAGTGGCTGTGCCTCTTCGCTCAATCGTTCAAAAATTTCTATCATAAGAATTACTCAAAGTAAGTTTTTTTCACACATAAGTAGATGATAAGAAAGTGGCTGCGCTTGATTTATTTGGAAAACAGATGGTGATGATATAAGAAGTTCACAAATCTAAATTTATGTCATACACAATTAAATAATAAGAAAGTGGCATCGCCACTGGCTGCGCCACTCACTTATCCACAATGTGGGAAGAGAAAAAATAAAAAAAATAAGGAAGTGAAGCAAAATGCTTGACAAAGGTTGCGGGGGGGGTAGAATAAAATGGCCATTTAAAAGCAAAAGAGAAAAAGAGTAAAAATGTGGATAACTTACACTCGATTAGTTATAATTATGTTTTAATACTTCACTCGATATGTTTGCTACATTTGGGCTTCGACATCAAGTGTGATGTCTGCAGAATCATTTCGCAAATCATATCTCGCTTGTAATAACATAATTCTCACAAATCTCGCTCACTTGAAAAGCGGTCGTGATATAAGAAGTAGGAAAAGATAATTTTATTCACACACGGTTGGATGATTAAAAAGTGGCTGCGCCACTTAAGAGAAGAAACGAAAAAAGAGTGTATAATTTTTTGCAAATAGAGGAAGGTAAAACAAACGTAGAACAATTTAAGTAAAACAGAATGATATAATGAGGTTGTAACTAAGATTTATCTTAAAAATTTAAATTTAAAATTAATTAATTAAATAAAAAGATAAATATTAGATAAAATAAAAACAACAGAAAAAATGTAAACAAGAAGGCTTAAAATTATTTAAATAAATTGAACTTAACTGAAATTTGCTAAACTGTTTTACACAAGGGAGAGAAGGAAATGAAAAGAATAAGAAAAGTGATAGCGAGCGCGCTAACACTAGTGATGAGCATACTCGTCATGTGTGTTGGAGTGTATGCGGCAGCAAGTGCACCAAAGGTCAGCATAAG
>CALKLQ010000049.1 GCA_937992055.1 uncultured Clostridia bacterium
ATAAGATTGCTTTGCAATCAATCGCTGCGCTCTTGCTTCCTTGTTTTTTTAGGCTTCGTCGCATCTAGACAAAATTAATTTTTAGCTATTTAAATTTTAACAAGGCTTAAAAAACTATCCTTAAATTTGTAATAAAAAATATGGTTAAAAAACAGTGGTTTATTTAAAAATTTTATTTCATTTTAAACACATATTTAGGAAAAGAATATGTGTTTTTATTTTAATTTTTTGAACTAATATCAGTATTGACAAAGAGTTATAGTTATTTTATAATGTCTTCAGTATTAAAAACAAAAGTTTAAAGGGATACGACATGAACAAAAAAATTAGCTTGTACGAATTTTGCAATAGTGATGAAAAACTTGCAATTCATATAACTAAAAGGGACCAAGCTAAAAAGCTTTGCAAGGCTTTTCACATGCTTGGAAAAACTTGGATAGATAGTTATTCATATTTGAAAGATGATTTTTATAATTTCTATAAAAATCATACTTGTTATTCTAATGATGGAAGAATTTATCCAATTGAACTTAGCGAGAAAAAGGGTTGTAATAAAATTTACGAATTTGAAGAAGTTGAATTAAATAATAGTTTAAATAAAAGTATTAAAAATAATGAATTTAGTTTTTAGCTAAAATTTTAAGACTAAGGTTAACAAAATATTAATTTTTAATTATACTAAAAAGGAGGTTATTATGGAAAGCAAACTTAAGCTTAAAGATTTTTTTGAAAGCAGTGAAAAACTGGCAATTCATGTTGCAAGTGAAGAGCAGGCAAATTTGCTTTGTAAGGCTTTTCATAATTATGGTGCCACTTGGATAAGTCAAGGTTCATATTTGGTTAACAATTTTTATAATAAATATAAAGAACAAACTTGCTATTTAAACAATAAGCATTTTACAAGTTTAAAAAATTGTATTTTAAAAAAATATAATGTTTATGAATTTAATGATTTAGATTTAAGTTCTTATTTAAACAATACAAATTCTAATATTACGTTTAAAGAATTTTTAAACAGTGATAAAAAACTTGCAATACATGTTAAAAATGAGCAACAAGCAAAACAAATTTGTAAGGCATTTTACACGTTAGGGAAATCTTGGGTTGGCAATGTTTCTTATTTAAAATTTAATAATTATGATGTATTTAAGGAGTGTACATATTACACAAACTCAAATCAGTTTGGAAATGTCTTAAGGCCTAGTAGAAATCTTTACTTCATATATGAATTTGAACAAATAGATTTTGAAAATATTTTAAATTTAGATTTGAATTTAAAAGTGAAGTAGCTTACATATTTTTTTAAGCTTAAAATCCTTAATTTTATTATAGATTAGGGATTTTTTTATAAAATATAAATTAAACATTGGTTAAAACTGTAAAAGCAATAAGTTTATAAAGCTCAAAATTTGAAAGATAAAAAATTAATTATGCAATAGTTTTATATTTACTTTATAATTTTATTTGCAAAAATATAACATTTTGTTTATAATCATAATAAATTAATTTTTTAGGTTTTATTTTTTATGAAGTTTTTAAAATATTACAATGCAAGCATTAGTAATGCTTTGCTTTATGGTTACAGTGAAAAATTTAAGGTGCATCCTAAAATTATGCAGCTTATTGTTTCCCGTGGATTCAAGACTGAAGCAGAGATTTCAAAATTTTTATATCCAACCAAACAAAATTTTCATAATCCTTATCTTTTAAAAGATATGGATAGGTTTGTAAATAGAGTTAAAGAAGCCATGTCTAAAAACCAAAAAATTTTAATTTTTGGAGATTATGATGTAGATGGCGTAAGTGCATGTGCAATAATGATAAAAACATTTGAAAAGTTAAATTATAGAGTTGATTATTATTTGCCAAATAGATACATTGACGGTTATGGGCTCACTAATGAAACTTTGGACAAAATAAAAAATACAAAATCTCCTGATTTAATAATCACTGTGGACTGCGGAATTTCTTGCTATAAAGAGGTTGAATATGCAAAATCTATAGGCATAGAAATTATAATTACAGATCATCATGAAATTCCTGAAATTTTACCAGATTGCATTTGTTTAAATGCAAAACTTAAAAATCAGGAGTATCCATTTAATGGACTTTGTGGAACTGGTTTGGCATTTAAAATTTCACAGGCACTACTAGGTGAGTGCGCAGATGAATTTTTGCCTATTGCAGCAATTGCAACCATTGCAGATATAGTTCCATTGTTAGATGAAAATAGGGCAATAGTCAAACTTGGTATGAGTTTGTTTGATAAATATTTGCCATTAGGCATTAAAGCAATGATAAAAGACCAAAAAATTTCTCTTTCTAATATTTCTTCCACCGATATTTCGTTTAAGATAGCGCCAAAACTAAATGCATCGGGTAGAATGGGTGACGCTGAAGATTCTTTATTATTGTATCTAGAAAAAAATCCAGTTAAAATAAAACAACAGATAAATAAAATATTAGCTCATAACTTAGAAAGACAAAAGCTTTGTAATTTGGTTTATGACGATTGTAAAAACAGGCTCAAAAATGAAAACATTAGTAAAATGCGAAGTATTGTTTTGTATGATGAAAAATGGGATCAAGGAATTTTAGGAATAGTATGTGCCAGACTTTTGGAGGAATATAATAGACCGGTCTTTTTGTTTTCAAAAATAGACAATATTTTAAAAGGTTCTGCTAGAAGCTTGCCTGATATAAACATTCATTTGTTGCTTTCTAATTTGAGTGATATTTTGGAAACTTTTGGAGGTCACACTGTTGCTGCTGGACTTAGCTTAGATGTTAAAAACTTCAATGAATTTAAAAGAAGGGTAAATTCGTATATATTCCAGAATATCAATGATAAGGCTTTTATGCCAATTCAATATTACGACATGGAAATATCTGAAGATGAAATAAGCTTAGATTTTGTTAAAAACCTTTCGTTATTAGAGCCTTTTGGATGTGAAAATCAAGTGCCAAAATTCAAAATTGACACCAACAGACTTTCCATATTACCTATGAAAAATTGTCCTAATCATGCAAATCTGAACCTTGATAAAAAGCTTTCATTAGTATATTTTAACTATTTAAAAGACCAATATAAATTAAAACACGCGAAAAATAAAAGCGTTATTTTTGAATTTCAAAAAAGTGATTATAAAATTCAAAAGGGCATAGTTAAAGAGTTTAATTGCGATTTCGAATTAGAAGAAAAAAATATTCTTAATTTAGAATCTTTTTATCTGTCGCAACTACAAAACATTGGTGAAAACGGCGCAAATTTTGAACAATATGATGATGAAAAATTTTTAAAGATAATTTCAGACCTTTCTCTTTCAGTTTTTGGAACGGCAATAGTATTTTATTCTCAAAAAAGTTTAAGTGAATTTTTAAAAAATTACAACGTTGAAAATATATATAATTTTGAATTGGGCGAAAATTTGAGTGATAACGGGTTTAACTCCATTTTGTTTTGTCCAAAAGGAAGTGACTGGGCTAAAAATTATGAAAACATAGTTTTTTATGATGCTATTTTAGATAAAGGATTTTTATCTAAAATAAACCATATTTCTTCCGCAAAAGTATTTATCCCAAAAAATAAAAGATTTGACTCTAAGTTATTTACAACCCTAAATATATCTCGAGAAAATTTTGCAAAAATTTATTCGGTTTTTAAAAAGTTGGAAAATATTGAATTTATTTCCTTGCAGAACTTTTATACAGAATTTTGCAAGTTAAAAATTAATTTTGTAGATTTTTATTTGGCCTTTTTAGTCTTTTCAGAGCTTAAATTTATTCAAGTGAGTGAACAAAACGGATTTTTTACTTTTTCAATAACCACTAATAAAAGTGAACTATCAAACTCTAAGATCTACGCTTTTGTAGACCTTATTAAAAAAACGGGCAGAGGAGGTTTAAAGTGATTGAAAATATTTTAGATTTAGCAACAAAGAGTCAGAAAACCAAACAAATTTTAACTCCTATTTTGAATGACTGCGAAGACACTCATAAACTTTATGGAATCTTAAAAGTAATTAATGAAATTAAACTAGATGAGTCTTGCCTCGTTTCTGAAATTTTGAATTTTTGTTTAAAAGAAGATGAGGAACACTTTGTCAAAGAAAATTTTGATGAAGATGTTTTGTCGCTTTTTCTTAGCTTAAAACAGTTGGAAAAATATTCTACACAAAACCTAGCAGAAGCAGAAAACTTTCGTATGATGCTGTTTGCAATTAGCAAAGACATAAGAGTGATAATAATTAAACTCTGTCTTTTATTGTATGAGCTAAGAAATTTAGAAAAAATAGATAGTGATAAGGATAAAATACGTCTTATTGAAGTTAGAGAAATTTATGCTCCACTTGCGGAAAGATTGGGCTTAAACTTTATAAAAAGTGAGCTCGAAGACATTTGTTTAAAGTTTTTAGAACCTCAGGTTTATGAATATTTGCTAACAAATGTAATGCTTAAAAAAGATGAAAATGACAAACAAATTGCATTGACAAAAACTAAGTTAGAAAACATACTAAAAGAGCTTAAAATTGAGGGGCATATTTATTTTAGACAAAAACATTTTTCATCTGTAAATAAAAAAATGAAAAGTAAAAATATTCCTCTTGCAAAAATATATGACCTTATTGCCATGAGAGTTATAGTAAATACCGTGGAAGACTGCTACGCCGTTCTTGGATGTATTCATGGTGTTTATAGACCTATGCCTGACAGATTTAAAGATTATATTGCAAACCCAAAGCCAAACGGATATCAATCTTTGCATACAACTATAATTGCGGAAAATTTAAGACCTCTTGAAATTCAAATTAGAACTATGGACATGCATAAGGTATCTGAATATGGTATAGCTGCACATTGGATATATAAAGAAAAACGAGTAAAAAAATCTATGCTTGATGAGAAATTGAGCTTTATTCGTTCTATTATGGAAAATACAGATGAGCTTTCTAGTAAAGAACTTATTGAAATTTTTAAAACTCAACTTAGCTCAGGAACAATTTTTGTTCAAACACCTAAAGGAAAAATTTTGGATTTTCCAGAAGGCGCAACTGTAATAGATTTTGCTTATTCTATCCATTCTGATATAGGAAATGCTTGCGTTGGCGGAAAAATAAATGGAAAAATTAAGCCTATTAGTACCAAACTTGAAAATGGAGACGTGGTTGAGATAATAACCTCACAAAACAGTAAAGGTCCTTCAAGAGATTGGTTAAAAATTGTTGTAACAGCATCTGCTAAAAACAAGATTAGATATTTTTTCAGAAAAGAATTTAAAGAAGAAAACATCAAAACTGGCAAACGAATTGTTGAGGAAGAATTAAAAACAAAGGGTCTTGAGCCATCAAGTATATTTCAAGACAAGGCTTTTGAAATTGTCTATGGCAAGCTTTGTTTTAACAATATTGAGGAACTATTTGCAGCGGTTGGTTACGGAAGCATATCTGTTAAACAGGTGGTAAATCGTCTTATAGGTGAACTTCAAAAAGAAAAAGTTATTACCTCGCAACTTATTAAACCTAAGTTAATGGTTTCAAAAAACAAAGATGGAGTTTTGATAGATGGTGATAGTGGAATTTTAATTCGCTATGCAAACTGTTGCACTCCTGTTTCTGGGGATGAAATTATAGGATATATCTCTAGGGGAAAGGGTGTAACTATACATCGTAAAAGTTGTCATAATGTGAAGTTTTTAGAACCAGAAAGATTGATAGATGCGGAATGGAATGACAAATCAGTTCAAAGTTACAAAGCTACATTAACTATTTTAAGTGAGCCTAATGAAGATTTTATACAAAAAATGTTAAGACAAATTATGGAAAATAAAATTTTTATATTGAGTTTTAATAGCAAACAAAATAAATTCAATCAGATGCTTACTAATTTAAATATTCAGGTAAATAACATTCAAGAGATTGACAAAGCTGTTTCATTGATTAAAAATAATAGTGAAGTTTTTAAGGTGGAAAGGAATGATTAAAACAAATATGCCTAATTTAGAAAATGAAATTCAAGACGTTATTAACGTGTTTTTTCCATCTCAAGAAATTAATCTTGAACATGAAGAAAGAATAGAAAATGGAAAGGTTATTAACTTTTGTAAAGTTCATGTGCTAGATAATGAATTTACCGCTTCAAGGGAAGACAAAATTAAAGGTGAATACACAAAATTAGAAGAAAAAAAATATTTAAAAAGATTTTGTAAATTATGTGTGTATCAAGCACTTTCTAAAGCAACAAAAAAGAGTTTGCCTTGGGGTTCTTTGACCGGAATTAGACCCACAAAGGTAGGCTATGATCTTTTAGAGAATGGAGTTGATAAGATTATTTTAAAAGAGGTTTTAAAAAGAGATTTTTTTGTTAGTGAACAAAAAGCCAGTCTTGTAAATGAAATAATAAAAAATCAAAATTGCATAATAAAAAATGACCATTTAATAGATTTATATATCAATATTCCTATTTGTCCATCAAAATGTAGTTATTGCAGTTTTATTTCTTCAAAATATGATGCGGTTAAGGATGTTATAGACGATTATTTAAATGCGCTTATTAAAGAGATTGAAGCTGTTAAAAAATTGATTTTTGATAAGGCTTTGATTGTTAGAACTATTTATGTTGGCGGCGGCACACCTAGTGTGCTAAGTGCAACTCAAATTGATTTATTGCTCTCTCATTTAAATTATCCTGTAAATGAATTTACTTTTGAATGTGGTCGTGCAGATACGATAACGCGAGAAAAATTAGAAGTTTTAAAAGCTCATGGAGTCACGCGTATTTGTATTAACCCACAAACGTTTTGTAAAAAAACTCTTAAGCTTATAGGTAGGAATCATACAATAGAACAGGTTTTTGAGGCATATAGACTTGCCTTAGAATATGACTTTGTTGTAAATATGGATTTTATTGCTGGATTACCAGAGGAAAGTTTTAGAACATTCAAAAATACGATAAAAACCGCATTGGAATTTGCGCCTCATAACATTACAATTCATGCACTCTCTTTAAAAAAAGGTGGAGATTTAATTGGAAAAACACAGGTTCAGACTCAAGGTGAAGAAATTGCAAAAATGACCGAGTTTGCTTACACTGAGCTCAAAAATGCTGGTTATAGACCTTACTATCTTTATAGACAAAAAAATCAGCTGGATGCCCAAGAAAATGTGGGATACACCCAGCCAAACTACACATGCATATTTAATATTGATAGTATGGAAGAAACAAATACTATAATGGCATGCGGAGCAAATGCAATAACAAAGCGAGTTTATAACGACGGCGGTCGCATTGAAAGATGCGCAAACGTAAAGATGATTGAAGATTATATTAATAGAATAGACGAAATGATTGAACGAAAAATAAGCCTATTTAACTGAGGATGCAATGAAAATTTTTAAAATTATTGGGATTTCTTTTTTGAGCATTATATTTGTGCTTATTGTTGGAGGATACACGACAACAATAATTTGCAGTTTTATAAATTATAATCATAACTCCAAGATAGCAAATGATAATACTTTAATCTATTCACAAAGTGACTATGAAAATTATAAGTTTGGACTTGGTAATGTGGCTAACAACGGTTGCGGTGTTGTCGCATTGTATAATCTGTTAATAATTGATGGGAAAGAAGTAGAGCTTTGTAATATAATTAAAGATTGCGAGCCTTTTGGATTAAATGCAATGGGATATCTTGGCACAAATCCATTATTTATCAAATCATATCTAAAAAAATATGGATATAAGGTTAAAATATGTTTGAATGATTTTGAAAAAAACTCTAAAGATGCAAAATTTGTTATATATACATATTTCAATTTAAATCATGGTCACTATCAACTTTTATATGATAAAACAGAAAATGGTTTTAAATCAATTAATCCAAATTATTCAAACCTAACTTTTGAAAAATTAGAACAGGAAAATAAAGATACAATAAAATTTATTTATGTTGTTAATTAAACATTTAGTTAACCAATAAATATTTTATAAGTTTAGTTAAATTATTAAAAAATTGTTTACAAAGCAATTTATATATGATATTATTTAAAAGTTCCTTTTGCAAAGTTCAACGAACTTGCTCCAAGGCGTTTTACTTTGTTTTAGGTGAAATTTAAAAAAAGGAGATTTTTATGGATAAAAAAGAGATAATCAACAAGTTTAAAACATCTGAAAATGACACAGGTTCAGTTTTTGTTCAAATTGCACTTTTAACTGACAGAATTACTCATTTAACAGAACATCTTAAATCTAATCCAAAAGACAATCACACTAGAAGAGGTCTTTTGAAACTTGTTGGTCAAAGAAGAGGTTTGCTAAAATATCTTGAATCTAAAGATATTGACGCATACAGACAAATTAAAAAAGATTTGCAAATTAGATAATATTAAGGGGGTGCGTATTTTTTACCACCCCAATTTTCTTTTAATTAATTTGCAAGTAGTGCGACATAAAATAAGGAGATAATATGAATAACGAATTTAAAATTTATAAAACCAAAGTTGGCGGGAAAGAGGTTGAAATTCAAACTGGTAAATATGCTGGACAATCAAATGGTAGCTGTTTGGTTAAATGCGGTGAAACAGTGGTTATGGTCAATGTAACCATGGCTGAAAAACCAAGAGATGGAATTGACTTTTTTCCATTGGGAGTTGATTTTGAAGAAAAAATGTATTCTGTTGGAAAAATTCCAGGCGGTTTTAAAAAGAGAGAGGGAAGACCTAGCGATAAAGCAATTTTAACTTCTAGATTGATTGATAGGCCACTTAGACCTCTATTTCCAAAAGGTTTTTTCAACGATGTAAGTGTTGTCGCAACAGTTTTGTCTGTTGACCCGGATGTTTTGCCTGAACCCCTTGCAATGTTGGGTTCCTCATTTGCTCTTTCTATTTCTGATATACCTTTTCAGGGACCAACAGGTTCAGTTTATGTTGGATTAGTTGATGGCGAATATATTATTAACCCAAATCTAGAACAAAGGGAAAAATCTAGATTATCATTGTATGTTAGTGGAACTGACGAAGCGGTCTTGATGGTTGAGGCAGGAGCTAAAGAGGTTTCAGAAGAGGAAATGCTTTGCGCAATTTTAAAAGCTCACGAAGAAATTAAAGAGTTAGTCAAATTCCAAAAACAAATAAAGGCGGAAATTGGCTTGCCAGTCAGTGAAAAAGTCAATTACTACGTTGTTGATGAAAATATTGACAAAGATGTCAGAGAGTATGCAACTGAAATGTTGGTAAGAGCTTTAGATACTTTTGACAGACAGGAACGACAAAAAAATCAAGATGAGGTAGACAAAAATGTAAAAGAGCATTTTTCTACTATCTATCCAGACTGTGAAAGACAAATAGGCGATGTGCTTTATAAAATGACAAAAGAAATTGTCAGAGGCAAAATTTTAAACCAGGGCATCAGACCAGATGGAAGAAAAACAACTGAAATTCGTCCTATTTGGTGTGAAGCAGGGGTTTTGCCAAGAGTTCATGGAACAGGTGTTTTTACACGTGGACAAACCCAAGTTTTAACCGCTTTGACCTTAGGAACAATTTCAGATGTTCAAGTTCTTGAAGGACTAGACGATGAAGATTCTAAGCGTTATATGCATCATTACAATATGCCACCATATGCCACTGGTGAGGCAAGACCGCTTAAAAGTCCTGGAAGGAGGGAAATTGGTCATGGGGCTTTAGCTGAAAGATCTCTTGAACCAGTAATTCCAAATGAGGAAGAGTTCCCTTACTCTTTAAGACTTGTAAGTGAGGTGTTGTCTTCTAATGGCTCTTCATCAATGGCAAGTGTTTGTGGGTCTACTTTAGCACTTATGGATGCCGGTGTTCCTATTAAAGCGCCTGTGGCAGGAATAGCTATGGGACTTATTAAAGAAAATGAAAAAGTTGCAGTGCTATCTGATATTCAAGGACTGGAAGACTTTTTGGGAGACATGGACTTTAAGGTTGCAGGAACTGAAAAGGGAATAACTGCCATACAGATGGATATTAAAATTAAAGGCATAGATGAAAACATATTAAGAACTGCTTTAAAACAAGCCAAAGAAGGCAGAATGTTTATTTTAGGAAAAATGCTGTCAGTAATAGATAAACCAAAAAAACATCTTTCAAAATATGCTCCAAAAATTATATCATTTACAATTGACCCTGATAAAATTAAAGATGTTATTGGTTCTGGCGGAAAAGTTATAAACAAGATAATTGAAGAAACTGGAGTTAAAATTGATATAACTGATGAAGGAATGGTTTATGTCGCTTCAGTTGATGAAATGGCAAACGAACGCGCAAAACAAATAATTCAAAATATTGTAATGGAGCTTGAAGTTGGAAAAATATATTCAGGCAAAGTTGTAAGAATTATGCAATTTGGCGCATTTGTTGAAGTCGCTCCTGGGAAAGATGGGATGATTCATATTTCAAAGCTTTCTAATAAAAGAGTTGAAAAGGTTGAAGACGTTGTCAAAATTGGAGATGAGGTAGAAGTTGAAGTAATAAAAATTGATGACAAGGGTCGAGTAGACATGAAATTGATTTCCAAGCCAGAATAATTTTTATTTGTATAGAAAACTCAAAATTTAAAATATGGTTTTGAGTTTTTTTATTCCTATTTTGTTTTCTAATATCATTTTTTCAAGCAGTTATCTTTAATCATTAATTAGCCATATTTGTAAATGAAAAACGCGAGTAAAATGGGCTAAACTAAATTTTATCTATTTTTCATTGTATTAAATCTTAAATATATAAAAATCTTTTGTTGTCTTTTTAATGAGTTTTTGTTATAATATCTCTATGCGTTAAATGTAATAATTATATTTGAGTTTACGCTTATACTAAAAATATGTTTTATAGCTTAATTTAAAGCTTTGTAATAGGAGATTTAATGAAAATAGTCATTGATGCAATGGGTGGAGATAATGCCCCACAAGCAATTGTTTCTGGTGCTTTACTTGCGCTTGAAAAATATGATGATTTACAAATAATACTAACAGGAAAAAAGGAAACTATACAAAAATTTATCCCTGAAAAATTTGCCTTGGAAAGGTTAGAGATAATTGATTGTGATGAAGTGATAGAAAATGATGAAACCCCAACAATAGCAATTAAACAAAAACCAAATTCATCTTTGGTGGTAGGCTTTGATATTTTGAAAGCAAATAAGGCTGATGCAATTATTTCTGCTGGAAGCACGGGTGCAATTTTAACTTGTGGTTTTTTAAAGATTGGAAGAATTAAAGGTGTATCTAGACCTGCTTTAGCACCATTTTTGCCAACAAAAGATGGCTCTAAAGTTCTTTTGATAGACTGCGGTGCTAATATGGATTGCAAAAGCATTAATCTTTTACATTTTGCAGTCATGGGTAGTTGTTACATGCAATATCTTTTTGACATGGAACGCCCAAGAGTTGCACTACTAAACGTTGGAACCGAAGATAAAAAAGGTAACGAATTAGCTAAAGAAAGTTATGAACTATTAAAAAACGCAGATATTAATTTTATAGGCAATATTGAAGCAAGAGACATAACTTCTGGAGTTTGTGATGTTGTGGTTTGTGATGGTTTTAACGGAAATATTGCATTAAAAGCAACAGAAGGTGCGGTAGCTCTTGCTATGAATGAGGTTAAAAACGCTTTTTCAGGTTTTTGGGGTAAAGTTGGTGGGCTTTTCGTTTACAAAAAATTAAAAAAATCAAAAGTTAAGCTTGATTATAATAAATACGGTGGTTCGCCATTTCTAGGCGTAAAAAAAATTGTTATAAAATCTCATGGTTCTAGCAAGGCAGAAACGATTTTAGCATGTGTTAAACAAGCCAAATCTCTTTATGATAAAAAGGTTATTGCTGAAATTGAAAATTTAATAAAAATGGAAATTTGTGATGAAAACTGACTCTGGTTATAATTTTAAAAATAAGGACTTGTTTAAAAGAGCACTCACTCACAGTTCATATTCAAAAGAAAATTATGAACGGTTAGAATTTTTAGGTGACAGCATTTTAGATTTTGTAGTTGGTGAATTTTTCTTTTTAAAAACAAGTGAGGCTGAGGGAACTTTAACCAAACTTCGCTCAAGATTTGTTTCAGAAGAATATTTGTCTAAGGTTTTTGATACATTAAATTTGAATGACAAAGTTATTTTTGGAAAAAGTTATAAAGGAGATATATCTAATTCGATAAAAGCTGATATAGTAGAGGCAGTTTTTGGCGCAATATTTTTGGATAGCGATTATGAAACAGTTAAAAAGATTGTAATTGAAACATTGAATTTGGATAATTATAAAAACATAGAAGATAATGATTTTAAAACAATGCTTCAAGAATATGTACAGAGTAAAGGGGAGCATATTTCATATAAACTCATATCGCAAAAAGGTGAAAATCATAGTCCAACTTTTGAAATGGGTGTCTGTATTGAAAAAAAATTAATTGCAAAGGCAAAAGCTTCAACTAAACAAAAAGCTGAAAATTTGGCGGCACAAAAAGCGTATGAGAAGTTAAAAAATAATTGCTAAATTATTTATGAAATGTTAAACTTAATGTCAGTTGAGGAGGCAAAATGATTACAATTAAAAACTTATATTTAAAGTATATTCGCGAATACTATGCATTGTTTGATATTAATTTAAAAATTGAAGAAAATGAAAAAATATCTTTTGTTGGAAGTGAAGATAGTGGTAAAACTTCGCTTATACGTATCTTATCTAAACTTGAAAATTTCACAAGTGGCGAGGTTTATGTAAATCAAACACCTTTAAAAAAGGTGAACTTTAAATCTGATTTAAGTGTAGGATATTTGCCTGTAAATCCCATTTTTTTAAAGAAAAAGACGGTTGAACAAAACTTAAAATATATTTTAAAATCAAGAAAAATAGACAAATCAAAAGCAGAAATGCTAATAAATGAAGTTTTGATTGATTATAATATTGAAAAATATAAATTTTCAAAAATTGAAGAGTTAAGCTTGTTTGAAAAATATGTTATTTCTCTTGCTAGATTAAGCTTGCGCAAGCTTGATATAATCTTAATAGACAATGTTTTTGACTACTTAAACGAAAAAGAATCTGAAGAAATAGTTTCTATTTTAAAAGAAAAATTTATTTCAAATGAAAATCTAACTTCTATTGTTGCAACATCCTCTGAGCAAATTGCAAATGAATTATCTTCTAGAAAGGTCTATTTTAAATCTGGCAGTCTTGTACAATCTTTAGAAGATAACGCTCAAGAATAATTAAAAAGCTTATATATTAGTCTTTATTTTCATAATATTTAGAAACACTGATATAACTATTA
Source organism: uncultured Clostridia bacterium (assembly GCA_937992055.1). Lineage (GTDB taxonomy): Bacteria > Bacillota > Clostridia > Christensenellales > UBA1242 > CAJKWP01. The sequence goes on from CALKLQ010000049.1 coordinate 13,290, forward strand.
TCAGTGTTATTTTTTGTAGAACTTGAACTTTTAGTATTGTTATTTGGTCGTGATGAGCTCATTCCATTTAGCAATGGCAATAAATTTGCTATGTTTGGATTTTGATTTTTAAAAAAAGACATTAACATATCCAAATTCATTCCTTTCCCATTATTAACATTGTTAGAATTTAGTAATTTCATCAATGATTGCAAGTCAAAAGAAGGAGAACTTTCATTTTTCTCATCATTTTTTATTGAGTTTGTTTGAGCTTTAGGAAAAGCATCGTCTGGATAGTAATTTTGCATGTTACTCCTTTTTATAATTTTTAGTTATGATATTAAAAAATATTTTAAACAATGAGTAAGATTGACGATAAATTTATTTTAGTAAAAATTATTAATCACATTGTTTTTATATGCTTTCATATAATGTTTTAGTTACAGGAGGTATTTAATGTCAAATTTATCTGACTTTGCCAAAGATTATAAACCAAAAGAAAAGATTTTAGAAAAGGAAGAAGAGGTAAAGGACACCATACAAGAAAGATATGAGCATTATAAAGATTTTAGTCAGGATCAATTGCTTTCTGAGCTTTACAGACAAATTGAATTGCAAAAATCAAGAGGTGAGTTTGATTATAATTCGTTAAAAAATAGTGTAGAGCTGATGTCTGGTTATTTAAATCTGGAACAAAAACAAAAATTATTAACTTTGTTAGAAAGTTTAAAGTAAAAGAAATTAAATTTTATTTATTATTTATTAAATAATGTTGTAGGATAATTTAAAAAATTATTTTAGACAGTTTCTACTACATAACAACAAAAGGAAAAAATATGGGAAAAATGGATGAAAAATTAAAAAAGAGTATGATGTGTTCAACAGATGAAAAGGTGTCATGCTTTATTTTTGTTTCTAATATAGAGTTGGCAAAAAAAAATTTGCCTAAAGATATCGAAATACTTTCTGAATTTAATTTCCTCAATATGTTGTATGTATCTGGCAATATACATACAATTTATAAAATAAGTAAATTTGAATGCGTCAAATTTGTATCTTCACATACTCAGGTAAATGCCTTAGTAAATGTTGCAAAAAAAGCAATTCATTTTCAAAATTTAAAACTAACAGGTAAGGGTGTGGGTGTTTGTTACATTGATACAGGTGTTCATACTCATCTTGATTTTTGTTTTGGCAAAAATAGAATTATAAAATTTGTAGACTTAATAAATGGAAAGGAAAAACCTTATGATGACAACGGTCATGGAACTTTTGTGTGTGGAGTAGGTTCTGGAAGTGGATTAGTTTCAAATTATAAGTATATGGGCTTTGCTCCTGAATCAAACATTATTTCAGTTAAAGCTTTAGATGGAAATGGTGAGGCAAGTGCAAATAAAATTTTAGAAGCAATGCAATGGGTTTACAATCATTATAAAGAATATAATATCAAAGTTGTTTGCATGAGTTTTGGAAGTGAGCCTTTAGGACCAAATGATCCAATAATGAAAGGTGCAGAAATGCTTTGGAAACAAGGAATATGCGTGGTCGCAGCAGCGGGTAACAGTGGTCCAGAATATGAGACAATTAAAAGTCCTGGTGTTAGCCCTAAAATAATAACCGTTGGAGGCTTGAATGATAATAGATTTGATGATGAAACTTTCAACAATAATTTTTTTGAAATAGCTAAATTTTCCTCACGTGGGCCGGCAATGAAAAGATTTAAGCCTGATTTGGTTGCGCCTTCTGTAGATATTAATTCTTGCCAAAATGGAATAAAATTCTATACTAAACTTTCAGGTACATCGGTTGCCACACCCATGATTGCCGGCGTTTGCGCTTTAGCATATGAAAAAAACAGTAGGCTAAAACCAGACCTTTTAAAAAAGTTTTTATTACAAAGTTGCACTCCAATAACTTTTAATAAAAATTATGAAGGATATGGCGTTTTAAACGCGGAAAAATTTTTAAGAAGACTTTAAAAAAAGTTTATTTGTTTGTTTGTTTGTTGTATAATATATTTGCAAGTTTTAGCTTGCAAGTTTTTTTAGGAGAATTTTATGATAATTGATGAAATTAAAAAAGCAAATATAATTGCATTAAAAGAAAAAAATGTAATAGCTCGTTCAATCTATAGTGTGCTATTAAATAAAATAAAATTAGCAGAAATTGAAAGACGAGAAAAAGGAGAGGTTTTAAATGACGTTGATGTTGTTTTGATTCTTCAAAAAGCGGTTAAAGAGTTAGAAGATGAAAAACAAAATTATTTAAAAGCTAACAATAATGAAGAATCTAACAATATTCAAACCCAAATAGACATTGTTAAAAATTATTTGCCTAAATTACTTTCTCAACAAGAGATTTTTGAGATTATTTCAAAGCTTGAAGATAAGTCTTTCCCAAATGTAATGAAATTTTTTAAAGCAAACTATAATGGCAAATGCGACATGCGTGAAGTCTCAGAAGTTTTAAAAAGGTTTTAATATGAAAATTTTTGCTTTAAGTGATTTGCATCTTTCCATTACAGTTGAAAAACCAATGGATATATTTGGTGGAAACTGGGAAAATTATATGGATAAAATTAAAGCGAACTGGCAAAAAATTGTTTCTGATGAAGATTTGATTTTAATTTCAGGAGATTTAAGTTGGGCAATGCGTATTGAGGAATTTGAACGCGACTTAGATTTTTTCAAAGATTTGCCAGGAAAAAAAATTTTTATCAAAGGTAACCATGACTATTGGTGGAAATCTATTAGTGCTGTTAGAAAAATTTTACCTTCAGATATGTTTGCCTTACAATACGATGCAATACGTTTTAATGGTGTTGTGCTTTGTGGAACTAGAGGTTGGGATTTGCCAAATAATGAAAGTTCAGAACATGATTTAAAAATTTATAACAATGAAGTTTTGAGACTTGAAATGGCATTAAAAGATGGCAAGCGCAAATTAGAAAGTGGCGATAAATTTATACTCATGCTTCATTATCCTCCATTTACTAAAAATTCTAGAGATAATGAATTAATGAAATTGATAAAAGATTATAAAGTTGATGCTGTAGTTTACGGACACATTCATAACCAATTTGTTAATCGTATTTATGAGGAAATAGAAGGATGTCGTTATTATTTGACTTCTTGCAATCTTTTGGACAATATGCCAATTGAAATTGTAATTTAATTGATAAATTTATTTAAAATATGTAAAATAAACAATAGTTTTAGGAGGATATATGCCAATTGAACAAATTGTTTCTATAATTCTATATTCTTTGTTGGGTCTATTTGCACTTTTAGGATTTTTATTTGGTCTAGCAAAAGGTTTTAAAAAGGCAACTTTAAGGTTGTTTATTTTTCTTTTATTCATTGCTTTGGCTAGTTTGATAAGTATGCCTATTTCAAAGTCGGTTATTAACATACATGCCACAATAAATGGCGAAAACTTGTCGCTTTCTGAACATTTGACAAAAATGTTGCTAAATAATGAAACAATTGCAAATTTGTATGCTTCAAGCCCTAATTTAGCGGAATTTATAAACGTTGTTCCACTTTTAATAGTTAATATAGTAGTTTTTATTTTATTAGTGTTATCAATGTGGTTTGTAAGCTATATAGTTTATCTTATTGTCGCATCGATAGTATTTAGCAAAAACAAAGAAACCTATAAACTTAAAGATGGAAAGAGTGTCGTTCCAGTTCAAAAAAAGGAAAAGAAGCATAGACTTTTAGGCGGATTGATTGGAACGGTTCAAAGTCTAATTATGCTTTTTGTAATATTAATTCCAGTTTCAGGCATTATTTCAACATTGAGTGATTTGACATATTCTACAAATGACAACGTTGTGTATGCAGCAACAGAGGAATTAACTCCCACTTCAAAATTACTAGAGGAAAACTTGCCTGAAGATGTGAAAAAAGCGATGTCTGCATATAACTCTAATATAGTTGGTAAGTTTGCGAAAATGGGTGGCTTAGATAAACTTTGCTTTGACACCTTGACAACAGTTAAAGTTGATGGAGAAAAAATTACTTTAAGAAGGGAAATCAATTCTTTTGCAAGCGTTTATGACAATGTAGCTTTTTTAATGGATTTTGATTTTGCTAACACAAATTTGAAAAACTTAGATTTTGTTAAGCTTGAAAAAGCACTCGACACATTATTTAATTCTGGGATTTTAAAAACTCTTCTTCCAGAAATAACTCAATGGGCGGTGGATGATTTAACAAGTCCAAACCCTGTTTTAAAAATCGATTTGCCAGATTATGCACAGTCTCTTCTTGTAGCTTTGAATACACAATTGAGCGAGGAAACTAATAGCTTAAATACTATTAAATCAGAGGTTTATGCGGTATTTGGTGTTGCTAAATCAGCTTGCGAAAGTGGCCTTGTGGATGAGGTGATGAAAAGTGAAATAAATTTATCATCAATTTCGAATATTTTATTAAATAACAATAGAGATGTTTTAAATAAAATAGTTGACAATCTCATGTCGTCCGGCACTTTAAAAACTTTCGCAATAAATCAATTGAATGAGGCTATAAATTTATTAGAAGATAAATATTCCACGTCTATCTCAGATGTTGATTTTAAAAAGGTAGATTGGGATAGAACTGGAATAAAGGATATTTTAAATAGTGCTTTAGACATTTATAATAACGTAAGCACAAGCATAACAAGTGACGTTTTTGAATCTATTTCTCAAAAACCATATTTGTTGTTGAATGCAGATGTTAACTTAATATGTGAAAAATTAAGCTTTATGCTCAATAAGATATATTCTTCTTCAGTGTTTAATGATGAAAATGGTGAAAGTATTTTCCCAAGTATTTTGGATGCTTTAAGCAAGGAAGAACTTATTTCAAAATATGTTGATTTGCAAGTATTTAAGCAAGAAGGCAGTATTGACACTGAATTTAAATTAATTTCAAATTCTCTTGTTGCAATTAAAGACTCAACTTTAGTTAATAATCTTAGTGATAACATAAATAATGAAGATATTTCCAATATTTTGAAAAAACTATCAAACAAAGATTCTTCTCAAAAATCTTATATTAATAAAGTAGTATCAAATTTGATAGAAACTTCAGCTTTTAAGAAATTGATTTATTTAGGATTTGACGAGATTGATAAACTAATAGAAAACTATCAAGGTGAGCTTGGTGAAGGAGTTCAGCTAGGCAAAATTCAAAAAAGTGCTTTAGAAAAAGAAGAAGAAAAAGAAAAAGTAATAGGATTTTTCGATAATGTTGTTTTATATGCAAGTGAACTCGATTTAAATGAGATAAATAAGGATGCTTTTGCAGAAATAATAGCAAGCGATTTAACACGTTTGGGCTTAGCATTAGATTCTATTAAAGACAGCCAACTTTTTGACGGGTATCAAGACAATGGTGAAGATTTTGATGGTATTTATAAATCTTTAATCAAAGCTTTGGCTCAGAACCCTAATTACAATGAATTTGCAGATTTTCTTGTTGCTTTAGAAAGTGACTTTAGTTGGAATAATGAACTTGATAAAATCCAAGATGCAATTACAGCTATGAATGAAATTGTGATTGAATCTAATGGTCAAAAAACCATGCTTCAAGCAATAAAAGATGGTGACGATTTAAGCAAAATTTTTGACACACTAACAGATGAACAGATTGACAGAATCATACAACCTTTATCTCAAAGCAAATTGATGAAAAAGAATATAGTCAAGGTTGTAAATACCCTAAATACCACATTAAATTCTATAATTGATTCATCTATAACTGAAATTCCTCTTGAAACAGATATAAGTTTACAGATAGAGGACATTTCCACAATACTAAAAAATTTCTTAGTTCTTTATAAAGATGTTAAAGATGGAATGACAACTGAAGTGATAGCTTCATCTTATAATGTTATAGGAAACACAATGAATAGTTTGCAGGCAAATGCGTTATCTACAGATTATGATGGAATTTTTGAGAAAACATATGTAGCAATTTTAGAGTTTTTGAAAAATGGCGAGTATGGAGAAAAGATAACTTATATGCTAAATAATTACACTGACCAAAGAAATGTTGATTGGGTCGAATTGTTAGCACTTGCTGTTGAGGCAAAAGATATTACTGAAAATTCTGTTATAACTGAATCTTTGAAAACTAAATTTTCTGCTGTTATTAATTCAATGTATCAAGATGAAGATTATGGAATGATTATGGCAGATATCTTGACAATTTCTAATAATTTTGTAACTCTTTCATCAGAATCAAATAAATTAGAAACTCTGGAACTTTTATCAAATTCATTACAAACTCTTGGAAACTACGATTCAAAAGTAGAAAAGGTTCATAACTTATTAGATTTTATTGGTGGTTTGATTCCAACAAATAAACTTGAGTTTTTAAAAATAAATTCTTATTTGGAGGAAAAGGTTGCAGTCGATGCATTAAAATCTAGTTACCAAGCTTTTGAAGCAGTGGAGTCACCAGAATTCAATGATTATTTATCTTTAATTGAAAGTTTAGCAGACTCTGACATGACTATTGATTTATTTATTAATAATTCAATAACTATTTCTGTAGAATCTATTTATACTGAAGCTGTTAGAACATATATACAAGAAAACTTTTCAGAAAAACAAAACGATTTAATATCAGTTTTTGGACTTGACTAATGACATTTAAGCACATACCCGTATTACTGAATGAGGTTATTTCCGCCCTTGAAATTAAAGAGGGCGGAGTTTATCTTGATTGTACATTAGGCGGAGGCGGACATTCTCATGAAATTGCTAAACATATGAAAAATGGCAAATTATATTGTGTTGATAAAGATTCAGAAGCAATTGAAGCTGGCAAGGAAAAATTAAAAGAGTTTGATTTTGTTAAGTTTATAAAAAGTGATTTTAAAAACCTAGAAACAAAAATACTTTTTCAAGAATTTGATGGAATTTTATTAGACTTGGGTGTCAGTTCACATCAAATCGACACAGCATCGCGTGGCTTTAGTTTTATGCAAAATGCAAAATTGGATATGAGAATGGATAATTCTCAAAAACTTAGTGCATATGAAGTTGTAAATAATTACAAAAGCCAGGAACTGGAAAAAATTTTATTTGAATATGGTGAAGAAAAATTCGCCAAGCAAATTGTAGAAAAAATAGTTAAACAAAGAAACATATCTCCCATAAAAACAACTTTAGAATTAAAAGAGATTGTTGAATCCGCTATTCCTAGTAAATATAAATTTTCAGGTGGTTGTCAAAAAACTTTTCAAGCAATCAGAATCGAGGTGAATGGCGAACTTACTGGGCTATATGAAACACTTGTGTTTTTAATTAGTAAACTTAAACCCAAGGGTAGAATTGCAGTAATCACTTTTCATTCTTTAGAAGATAGAATTGTTAAAAATGCTTTTAGAGATTGTTCTATTGATTGTATTTGTCCTCCTAAAACTCCTGTTTGTATTTGTGGACATCATGCAAGTTTAAAATTGATAAATAAAAAGCCTATAGTAGCTAGCTTAGAAGAGCTTAAATTAAATTCGCGAAGCCATAGCGCAAAACTGAGAATAGGCGAAAAAATTTAATGGTTTTTCTTGCAAAAATCTATTTTGTGTTCTATTATAATAATTAAAGGAGTAAATTATTATGAGGCCAAACCTTTTAAAAGAAAGGGAAGTTGAGAAAAAACAAGAGGATAAATCTGTTGAAAAAGAACAGCAAAACGAAACCTTGCCTGAGCCAAAAGATATATATGTTTCTCAAAAAATTGATGTTGAACCTATTAAACCATCTTTGCGTAAAGTCAATTTATTTTCTTCTGCCACCTATGAAACTCTTGAAAAACCAGTTGAAAAATCTCAACCTAAGTTAGATACTAGAATTTATTTTGAACCTGAGTTTGAAAAAGAAGAGCAAGCTATACAGGAACAAGTTCCGGTTTTTGAAGAAAAAATTGAAACTACTGAAAGAGATTTTTATGAGATTGACGCAAAACCAAAACTAAAAAGTAAGCCATCAAAGTTTCGTTTTAGGCTTTTAACTTGCATATATTGTGCTATTATTGCAGTTTGTACTGGTTGGGTTATCACTAATGCAGTTAGAATTGGTACCGCCCAAAGCACAATAGAGGCTTCTCAATCTTCCTTTAATATTAATGAACTTAAATACATTAAAAAGATTGAACAATTAGACGATTTAAAAGACACTTCTCAAAACCCTAGCGACAGTTCACTAATGCCAATTGAAGAGGTGATAACAATTCAACCTGCTCCACTTGAGAATCCTACAGATTATGCCAAAAAGAGTAATTGGTTTGATAAGATTTGTAATTGGTTTGGGCATCTTTTTGGAGGCTAAAAACTATATGAAATATACAATGCACTCATTACGAAAGAGGATATTGACACTTGTTGTAACAATATCCTTTATTTTTTGTCTTTTGGGATTGCGTTTAGGCGTTGTGCAAATCATAAATGGAAAAACTTTGCAACAAAAAGCAGAATCGCAATGGACAAGGGATTTACCTTTGGTTGCAGAACGCGGTAAAATTTATGATGCTACAGGTTCATCTCTAGCCGTTTCATACACTACATACAATGTTTATACTCGCGCCAAACAAATTAAAGATGCTGTAAAAGTTTCAAAAACACTTAGTGAAATTTTAAATATTGATTATATGACGGTTTATGATAAGGCTATCTATAACGCGGTTAGCGAGGTTTTAATTGCCAGTCAGATAGAAGTTGAGTTGGCTGAAAAAATTTTAGAAAGTGAATTAGAAGGAGTTTTCCTTTCTGAAAATATTAAAAGATATTATCCATACGGCGACCTTTTAACTCAGATTATTGGCTTTACTACTATAGATAATCAAGGTCAAGCTGGAATAGAGTTATTCTACGATAATTATTTAAAAGGCGTAAATGGTTACTCACTTGTTCAAAGTGATTTAAGAGGTGTGGAGCTTGATAATACTTTGCGAAGCTATATACCTTCAATACCTGGTAATAATATTACTCTAACTATCGACAGTAAAATACAATTAATTGTTGAAAGAACCCTTGAAAAACTAATGATAGAGCAAAAGGCGAAAGGTGTGTCATGCATTGTTATGAATCCAAATAATGGCGATATTCTAGCAATGAGCAACAAACCAAGTTTTGACTTAAATGAAGTTCCCCGTGATAATATTTCAACCTTGATGGAAACAGTGAAAAACAAATGTGTGGTTGATGTTTATGAGCCTGGATCAACTTTTAAAATACTAACTATGGCAAGTACTTTAGAAAATAAAACGGCCTCTTTAAATAGTGGATTTTATTGTGGAGGGTCATGTGTTGTCGATGGTGAAAAAATCAAGTGTTGGAAAAGCGTGGGGCATGGCTCTCAAGATTTAACTGATGGACTTTGTAACTCTTGTAATTGTGTTTTTGTTGATTTAGCTTTGCGCTTGGGTTTAGATAAATTTTATGAATGTTTAAAAAATTATGGTTTTGGTGAAATTACTGATATTGAAGTTTCTGGTGAAAGCGGTGGAATTTTAATGAATAAAAATAATGTAAAAAACGTAGATCTTGCCAGAATGGGCTTTGGTCAAGCCGTAGCTGTTACTCCTATACAACTCATTTCAGCAATCTCTGCAGTTGTTAATGGAGGAACTCTTTATAAACCTCAAATTATCAAAAATATAAAGGACTTTAATGGAAATGTTGTGTATGAATATCCAACCACTCCAAAAAGGCGTGTTGTTTCAAAAGAAACATCGGATATAATAAATATGATGCTTGAAGAAACGGTTTCAAAACCGGGCAAATATACCTTTGTACCTGGTTATGAGGTTGGTGGCAAAACTGGAACCACTCAAAAATATGAAAACGGAAAAATTAGCGGAAAGTATATTTCCAGTTTTATTGGTACTTATCCAGCAAGCAAGCCTGAATACATAGTATTAGTTATAGTTGATGAACCAGGAAACGGACAATATTATGGAAGCGTAGTTGCATCACCATATGCAAAAGAAATTTTTTCAGGTATTTTTGAGTATAAAAATATCAAGCCAGAGCATGACGAACAAGCAGAGTTGAATGTCAAAGAAGTGGAAATGCCTAACTTTGTTGGAATGTCTTTATCAGAAGCAATTATAAAACTTAATGAAATTTCATTGCAATATGAGATAATGGGGGACGGCGGCATTGTAGTCGAACAATTGCCACCTGCGGGAACAAGAATATTAAATACAACTACTGTAATTTTGAAAACCTAGATAGTTTTTGAATAATCTTATTTTTTGTGAACAAATTAATTATAAATTGAAATACAAAACGTATATCAATTAAAATTATTAATTGGAGCAGTTATGAAAAAATCAAGGTTATTTCTAAGTTTTATGCTGGCTTTATGTTCAATTTTTCTTTTTGCATGTCAAAATACTCCTCAAATTGCTAGTTTTAAATTAGGTACAATGGCAGGTTCAAGTAATAATACCTTTACAGTTTCTTTCCAAGATGATAAGAGATACGAAAAAAAATATTATGATATACTTGTAAAATCTAACAAAGAAAACCTAAAAATAACTTTTCAAGAAGAACTTAAAGAAGACGAATACGAAATTGTTTTTGAAGAAAGTGAAAGATGGTATTCATTGACAACTTTTTTAGTTAATGCAAAAAATAATCCTGAAACTGAAGACTTTATATCTTTTAAAGATGCTATTTCAGAAACTTATATAGTAAAATCAAATGAAGATGCAAAGCTGAAATTTAAAGTTGTTAGCGGAGATAAATTTAAAAATTATAAAGATACAGGCTATTTGCTTGCTAATCAAGAGAATGTTTCTAAAGAATTTGAATTAAAGGTTAAAGCAAACGAAAATAAATAATTAAAATATTTGAAAGTATGCCTTGATTGTGCTAATATAAATTATATGAATGCAAAACAAATAGTTGAAATTTTAAAAGCAAATTACAAAATTCAAAATGAATATGAAATAGCTTTTATTATGGGTTCTGGTTTAGACGGAGCAGTCCCAGATTTTGAAGATGAAATAGTCATAGATTATAAAGATACACCTATGCCAAAAAGTAAAGTTCCAGGTTTTGTAGGGCATTTTAAATTTGGTAAAATTAATGATAAGCCTTGTATCAAACTTACAAGATATCATTATTATGAGTCAGGTGACATTTCACTAGTAAGACTTCCATTTGAAATTTTAAAAGAGCTGAAAGTTAAATATGTTATCTTGGCGACTTCTTGTATTTCAATTAATAAAAGATATAAAACGGGTGATTTGCTATTGATAAAAGACCATATTAATTTAACAGGGAACAATCCTCTTATTGGATTTGAGCCTTTGGAATTTGTTGATATGAATAACGCCTATGATGCTGACTTAAGAAAATTAGCAATAAAGTCATCAAAAGAAAATAACATAAGACTAAACGAAGTTGTACATTTACAGCTCTCCGGACCAACATATGAAACCCCTTCAGAAATTCAAATGGCAAAAAATTTAGGAGCAGACACTATTTCTATGAGTACTGCTTATGACACTATTTGTGCAAGAAGAATGGGATTAAAAGTTTTAGCTTTTGCCTTCATAAGCAATATGATAGGTGATTTAAATGTTTCACATGATAGCGTATTAAAAATGGCTAAACAAAGCGGGGTTAAATTAAATAAAGTAATATCAAATATTTTATCGAATATTTGATATGTATAAAAAGATAACTTTTTCAAAAACTACTAAAAAGGAGAGTTTATGAAAAAGTTCTTTTTATCTACATTTAGTATTATGTTTGCACTGTTACTTGCTATAGGTTGTATTACGCCAGTTGAAAATGTGTATGCAGACAATATTGATACCGAAGATAAGGCATCAATAATAATGGATTTTCATACTGGAGAAATCCTCTATGAAAACAATGCAGAAGATAAGTTGCAAGTTGCAAGTATTGTAAAATTAATGACAACTTTAATTACTATGGAAAATATAGAAAGTGGAAAACTTTCACTTCAAGACAAATTGACCACAACAGAAAACTCTGCATCTATGGGTGGCTCTCAAGTTTTTATTGATCCTTATACAAGCTATACTATTGAAGATATGCTAAAAAGTGTAATTGTTGCTTCAGCTAATGATGCTGCAGTTGCTCTTGCGGAGCATATAGGTGGAAGTGAGGAAAACTTTGTAAAAATGATGAACAAATTTGCTTTGGATTTAGATCTTAAAAAT
>CALKLQ010000050.1 GCA_937992055.1 uncultured Clostridia bacterium
AACGTCGTGAGACAGTTCGGTCCCTATCTATCGTGGGCGTAGGATATTTGAGAGGGGCTGCCCCTAGTACGAGAGGACCGGGGTGGACATACCAATGGTGCACCAGTTGTCACGCCAGTGGCACAGCTGGGTAGCGATGTATGGAAAGGATAAACGCTGAAAGCATCTAAGCGTGAAACCTGCCTCAAGATAAGATATCCCATAACATAAGTTAGTAAGACCCCTTGTAGACAACAAGGTTGATAGGTCGGAGGTGGAAGTGCAGTAATGCATGTAGCTGACCGATACTAATAGGTCGAGGGCTTGAACACAGCAAAAACAAGTTGGTTTTAACCTTTTGATATTATTTAACTTTAAAATTCTTTATATTATGCAGTTGTGATGGTTTTTAACCCATCTACCAAATTTGGTGACAATAGAGAGAAGGCTCACCTGTTCTCATCCCGAACACAGAAGTTAAGCTTCTCATCGCCGAAAATACTTGGCTGGCAACGGCCCGGAAAAATAGGACATCGCCAAATTACCAAAGAAATATCCTTAATAATGAGGATATTTTTTTTTATTAAATATTTGAAAACAATAGATATGGTTGTTTTAATTTTGATATTATTTAACTTTTAAATTTTTTATATTAAGTAGTTGTATGGTTTTTAACCTATCTACCAAATTTGGTGACAATAGAGAGAATGCACACCATAATATCACCCGCACCCAGATTTTGAGAATATCTTTTTGTCTTATTTGCAAATTGACGCAAAAATTTTTTAAGTCGTTTAGGGGGCTAAACTCCTGTCAAAAATTGTTAGCTAATTTACAAATCAGAACAAAAATCTAAAACTCAAAACCATCAAGCTTCTCATCGCAGAAAATACTTGGCAGAGGGCGGCCCTGGAAAAATATTAAGATATAACTTCGTCAAATCTAGCCAAATAAATTAATTAATTTGGCTTCCTTTTCCTCGTTATAGGACATCGCCAAATTACCAAAGAAATATCCTTAATAATGAGGATATTTTTTTTTATTAAATATTTGAAAACAATAGATATGGTTGTTTTAATTTTGATATTATTTAACTTTTAAATTTTTTATATTAAGTAGTTGTATGGTTTTTAACCTATCTACCAAATTTGGTGACAATAGAGAGAATGCACACCATAATATCACCCGCACCCAGATTTTGAGAATATCTTTTTGTCTTATTTGCAAATTGACGCAAAAATTTTTTAAGTCGTTTAGGGGGCTAAACTCCTGTCAAAAATTGTTAGCTAATTTACAAATCAGAACAAAAATCTAAAACTCAAAACCGTCAAGCTTTTCATCGAGAAAATACTTGGCAGAGGGCGGCCCCGGAAAAATAGGACATCGCCAAATTACCAAAGAAATATCCTTAATAATGAGGGTGTTTTTTTCTTTATCTGAAGTTTTGTCTGAAAGCGCCTTTAGACTTATTCAATCACTGGAGAAACAATTGTAATAACAAATAACAACATTCATGTTGCTATTACAATTTCAGTAAGTGATTTGGTTTCTAGAGAATACGATTTATTTCTTGCTTAATAAATATAAACATGCTTTTCTAAACAAGTTAAGTCTGAAAAGTTATAAATAAAAAATGACTTGTGAAAATTTGCAAGTCATTTTTATATACTTGAAATATGGGAAAGGTAGAATTTTCAAACTTATTATAAAGTCTTATATCGCAATATGAAATGTCTTATTCAAAAAATAAACAAATTTTGCTTGAAATGCAATAAAAATTTTACTAAAAAATCAAAATATTAGTAATAAGAGTGTTGAAAACTATTAATAGATTAAAAAAAATTTAATTTAATTTAAAAAATAACAAAAAATTACAAAATATTTAGCGTCTAATATTTTAATTAATTAATAATGAATTATTTTCAGTATTATTTATTACTTAAAAAAATTTTATATTAATAAAAAACTGTCGAAATTTCGACAGTTTTTTTAGATTTCAAATCAAATATATTATTTAATTTATTTTAATATTTATTTTTATTTGTATTATTTTATGGAGTTTTTATAATAACATCTTTTTCGTTGCCGTAGCCTTCTTCTTGTTCAAGGTAATCGTTGGTAAAGTCTTCGGTTTCTCTTATCTCTATTTCTTTTTCTATATTGGATATGTTTTGTTCAATTTGGTCATTTTTTGCTTGCAAAGAGTTGCTCTTTTTTTGCAAGTTTTTCAATGCAAATGTTTGGGATATGGCAATAATGAGTAAAATGGCAACTAATAAAATTGCCAAAATTATTGTTGTTTTGATGAATTTTGTTTTTCCTTCTTGCATTTTTTCCAACCTATTGTTTGAATTTTCTTTGTTAGATTTGTAAACTTAGTATAGCACCAATTAAATAGTTTTGCAATCAATTTTCCAAGAGTGAGTCTTTGCAACAGAATGCTTCCAAAGAAAATGATAAAGTGGAAAAGTCTTAGCTCTCCGTAGTCCAGCTTTAATACGCTTAGATAGAATATTGAAAAAACAAAAATACTAAAAATAAAATCAAAAATAATCTTTACTATTTTATTTTCTCGACACAAAAAAACAATATACGATTTTAAATCAAATAAAAAACCGCAAGAAAAACCTATTAGAAAGAGAAAAAAAATTATTGTAGGTTGATTTAAGGTTTCATATAGCATTATTTAAATAGCCTTTTTAAAAATTTTTCTTTTTTTGCATTATATTTTATATTATCTATTTTGCCCTCAATTTTCAAGTTCCCATTTTCGACATCAAGTTTGACAACCTGCATATTTTCTCCGCTAATACTCATATTCACGCCCATTGCGCATAGGTTTATAAGACTTGGAGAAACGTCTTTTACATTATCAACGCCGGAAATTGTCAAAAATTTTCTATCCACTAAGTTTATTGTGCTTTGGCTAAACTGTTTTTCGTTCATAAATTCTCCTTTATTAAGAATAGACTAATTTAATATATGACAAAAAAACTTAAAATAGAATTTATACGAAGCATTAAAGCTATAAACTAGCAAATATAGTCTTTTAAATTCTAAATTTATATAATTTGACATTTAACATGATATAAATGAAAACTTTGCAATTAAAAAAATGTAAATTACAAAGTGTAAATTTAGTAGGGAAAACAAAAAGTGGTGAAATTCATTTTCTATTAAAGTGTTTGGCAACCATGAACTAATTTTATTTATTCACTAAAATTTTAAAGGATTTCCTCCTTTTTAAAAATGTTTGCTATTTTAGTTTAATTAATGTAAAATTAATATACTTTAGTTAGGTTTAAGGAGAGCTAGTAAAATGGGTTTGTTTTCATTTAAAAATAGAGGACTAAAAAAACTTAAAAAAATTGCTGATAAAGTTATGTCCTATGATGAAGAATATTCAAAACTTAGTGATGAAGAGTTGCAGGCAAAAACAATTGAATTTAAACAAAGGCTTGAAAAGGGTGAAACTTTAAATGATATTTTGCCAGAAGCATTTGCAACCGTGCGTGAGGCGGGTTTTAGAGTTTTGAAAATGAAGCATTTTTATGTTCAGGTTTTGGGAGGAATAGCCCTTCATCAAGGTAGAATTGCAGAAATGGCAACAGGTGAAGGAAAAACCTTGGTGGCAACCTTGCCTTCATATTTGAATGCACTTTCTGGCAAGGGTGTTCATGTTGTAACCGTAAATGAATATTTGGCAAAAAGAGATGCTGAGTGGATGGGAAAGGTTCACAGATTTTTAGGGCTCACTGTTGGAGTTGCCGTTAGTGGAATGTCACCAAAAGAAAAGAGGGAGGCTTATGCATGTGACATAACCTATGGAACCAACAATGAGTTTGGTTTTGACTACCTCCGCGATAACATGGTGATCAAGGCAACAGACCGCTTTCAAAGAGGGCATAACTTTGCAATTGTGGACGAGGTTGATAGCATCTTGATTGATGAGGCAAGAACCCCACTTATCATTAGCGGAGCCGGAATGAAGTCGAGCGAGGTATATTATTCCGCACAAAGATTTGCCAGAGGACTTATTAAAGACCAAGACTTTGAAATTGAGGAAAAGCAAAAAAGTATTCACCTTACAGAAAACGGAATTGCAAGAGCGGAAAAGTTTTTTAAAGTTGACAATCTTTCAGATGTAAATTGTATTGAATTAAATCATCATATAATGAATGCCTTGAAGGCAAATTTCATTATGAAAAGAGATGAAAACTATATTGTAAAAGACGATGAAATCATCATTGTTGATGAATTTACCGGACGTTTGATGGCAGGGCGAAGATATTCTGATGGACTTCATCAAGCTATAGAAGCAAAGGAAAATGTTAAGATTAAGGATGAAAACAAGACCCTTGCAACAATTACATTTCAAAACTATTTTAGATTGTATCACAAACTCAGTGGTATGACAGGAACGGCAAAAACGGAAGAGGCGGAATTTAATGGAATTTACAATCTTGACGTAATAACCATACCTTCAAATAGAGAGAACAAGAGAATTGACGAACCTGATATCATCTATAAAGGCGTGGAAGGCAAGTTAAGAGCCGTTGTAAAAGAGGTTCAAGAAAGGCATGAGATAGGACAACCCGTTCTTATTGGAACAATAACCATTGAAAAGTCTGAGGTGATTTCACGAGCACTTAAAAAAGCAGGAATAACACATACCGTGCTAAATGCAAAAAATCATGAACAAGAGAGTGAGATTGTTGCCCAGGCAGGTAGATTTAAGGCTGTTACAATTGCCACCAACATGGCTGGTCGTGGAACAGATATTTTGCTGGGCGGAAATGCTGAGTTTATGGCAAAAAAGAAGATGAGGGAGGAGGGCTTTAGTGATGCTCAAATCTCTTTTGCCACCTCTTTTGCAAGCGATGCTAGCGAGGAATTTGTCAAAGCAAGAGAAAAGTATCAAAAGTATTATCAAGAATTTAAAAAAGTTACCGACGAGGAAAAGGCAAAAGTTGTTGAACTTGGTGGCCTTCACATTATTGGAACCGAAAGACATGAATCACGTCGTATTGACAACCAATTGAGAGGAAGGGCGGCAAGACAGGGAGATCCTGGTTCCTCAGTCTTTTTCCTATCGCTTGAAGACGACCTTTTGAGGCGTTTTGGCGGTGATAAAATGAAGGCTATTACCAACTTTTTTAAGATAGATGATGACACTCCTTTTCAATTAAAGATGCTCTCTAGGCAAATTGAAAACGCTCAAAAAAGGGTGGAGCAACAAAACTATGCTGCAAGAAAAAACGTGTTTGAATTTGACAATGTCATGAACAAACAAAGAGAAATCATATATTCTGAAAGAAATAAGGTACTTGATGGCGAGGACGTTCATGCACAAGTTATGGAAATGTATCCAGATATTGTAAACCATATTTGCTATTCCTATTTAGATGAAGACAAACCATACTATGAGTGGGACTTAAGTGCGGTAAACAATGCTCTTGAGGATAGACTTTTCCCAAAGGGAACCGAGCTAATTACAAAAGAATTTGTTGATGATTGCGAAATTTCAGATGTTGTTGATAAAATTTTAAAAATAATATATGCAAAATACGATGAAAAACTGGAAATAACCCAAAAACATAATTTAAATTTTGCCGACTTTGAAAGATTTATCCTTTTAAAAGTTGTTGACACACTTTGGATTGACCACATCGACCAAATGACAATGCTAAGAAATGAAATAGGCCTTAGAGCTTATGGTCAACAAGACCCAATTGTGGCATATAAGCGAGAGGGTTTTGATATGTTTGACCATATGATTGATAAAATCAAGGTGGAAACTGGTGCTATTTTGTTAAACGTAAAAATAGATGTTGAAAAGGCTCCAGTAATGGAAAGGCGTCAAGAGTTTAAACCTATTGAAGTTAAAGAGGGAGGAAGTGCCAAAAAGGAGGCACTGACCGGAAGGAACATGCCTTGTCCTTGTGGAAGTGGCAAAAAGTATAAAAATTGTTGCGGAAAAGATGCTTAAAACGGAAATTTAAATGGATAAAGATAATCCTCATCAGGGGCATAGAAGTAGATTAAGGAGTTTGGTTGAAAGGGCAGGGCTTGATTCATTAAATGAAAATCAGGTTTTGGAATTTATTTTATATTATATTGTTCCAAGAAGAGATACTAATGAAATTGCTCATGACCTTTTAAATGAATTTGGAAATGTTTATGATGTTATGAATGCAAATATACAGGAACTTGAAAAGGTAAACTTTCTTGACAAACAGACGTCAAATCAACTTTTTAATTTTAAGTATTTATGTGAGTATTATCAAATGAGCCTAAGCAAGCCAAAACAAAAACTAAGAAATGTTGCGGAGATAATAAGCTATTTTAGTGTTGTTTTGCGTAACAGAGAAAACTATGAATTTTATGCTTTGGCGCTCAATGAAAATAATGAAATTTTGTCAAGACGAATGCTTTATTCGGGTAAAAGTGAGATTAATGCGCAAAAGCACATACTTTATGATTTTGCTTATAAAAATAATTCTAATAAAATTATTCTTGCTCACAATCATCCAAATGACAGTTGCCTGCCAACATCATCAGACGATAGGGCAACAGGAATAATAGTAGAATGGCTAAATGAAAATGGAATACAACTCATTGACCATGTTATAGTTGGAATAGATGGAACCTTTTCATTTAGAAATCAAGAAAGATATGTTTAGATAGCATAAATATCGAGCTCTATTTTATAGATTTTTGAGTTTTTGCAATCTATAATTTAATGTTAAAAAAAATTGCTTTTTAAGCAATTTTTTTTAACAAGCTAATTGTGATAATGCAGAATATCACATTTGTTTGGAGATGGAATAAAAAAGTCACGATATATTTGTTGAACAATTTGGTTGTCTGAACTGTTGCGTATATTTAATTTTTTATCTTGCTCATAAAGAGAGTTTGCTCGTTTTAATTTGACCTCTTCTATGTCTATTTTGTCATAGTTTACATTTATTTGACCCCCACCGTTTACACAACCACCAGGGCATGCCATCACCTCAACAAAATCATATTGTTTTTTGCCGCTTATTATATCTTCCATAAGTTCTCTTGCATTTTTAAGCCCGCTCACAACGCAAAGATTAAGTTTGGTTTCGCCCAGGCAGACCTCAACTTCTTTTCTGCCATTGCCTTGTCTTACGTCTAAAAATTCAACCTGGTTGCTTTCTGGATTTAAAAGCTTAATTGTTCGTCTTAAAACCGCCTCCGTGACACCTCCGGTTGCTCCAAAAATCAGACCTGCACCACTGTAATTAGATAGAGGTGAGTCAAACTTTTCATGAGCAAGATTTAAATAATCAATGTTGTTTTGTTTGATTAATCTTGCCAACTCTCTTGTGGTAAGTGAAAGGTCGACATCTTTTCCGCGATGTTTTTCACCCTTTTTGGCAGTGCATGGCATGATTCCAACAACTTTAATTTTGTCAGCATCAATATTCTGGCTTTGCGCATAGTAGTTTTTGATTATTGCTCCAAGCATCTCAGTTGGGCTTTTGCAAGAAGAAAGGTTTTTAACATAGTCTGGATAGAAATTTTGCAAAAATTTGAACCAAGCGGGACAACATGAGGAAAATAGAGGGCCTTTTTTATTTTTCTTAATATTTTCTAAAAGTTCATTAGATTCCTCAACCACGGTGAAATCTGCGCCAAGATTAATGTCAAAAACATATTTAAAACCCAACTTTTTAAGTGCGCTAACCATTCTTCCTTCGTCAAAGGTTCCAATTTCTTCCCCAAAAGCTTCCGCCAAAGATACCCTGACAGAGGGCGCGACTTGGGCTATTACAATATTTTCTTTGTCTGATAACATTTGCCTTAAAAGGTTTGTTTCGTCTTTTTCAACCAAGGCGCCAGTTGGGCAAACAAGGGTGCATTGTCCACATCCAACACAGCTACTTTGTTTCAAGTTGTTGTTATAAGCACAACCCATAAAGGTTTCAAAACCTCGCTCCTGTTTTGTAAGAGCACAGACAGATTGGGTTTGGGTGCAAATTTTTTGACATCGATTGCAGAGTATGCACTTGTTGTTATCACGTGTTATACAAGGGGAACTGTCGTCTATTGAGATAAAACTTTTTTCATAAAACCCTTTGCTTTCATAGACGTTATATTCTAAAAATAGTTTGTTTAACGTGCAATAACCAAATTTTTGGCAGTTGGGGCAATCTTTGTGATGGTTTGAAACCAGCATTTCTAATGTTTTTTTTCTTGAGTTTATTATCCTAGCATTTTTAGTAATGACCTTCATGTCTTGCTGAGCCAAGGTGGAGCAGGAGGGAATAAGTCTGCCATTAACTTCTACCATGCAAATTCTGCAATTTGCCTCATGGCAAACCTCTTTTAAAAAACATAGGGTTGGAATTTCAATATTGTTTCTTCTGCAAACATCTAAAATGGTTTCATTTTCATTAAAGTTATATGACTTGTTGTCAATTTCTATTTTCATATTCACTTCCTCTCAATTGCACCAAATCTACAAGAGTTTTTGCATTTGCCGCATCTTATGCACTTGGTTTGGTCTATCGTATATTTTCCGTCCTCATCAAGAAATATGGCGTCCACTGGGCAGATTCTAAAACAAAGCGAGCATGCCACACACTTTTCGTGCATGATATTATATTTTGTAAGGCTTTTGCAAACTCCCGCTCTGCATCGTTTTTCAAGTATGTGCTCTAGATATTCATCTTTAAAGTATTTAAGGGTGGAAAGCACAGGATTTGGTGAGGCTTGACCTAGTCCACAAAGCGAATTGTCTTTAATGTAGTTAGCCAAGTTTTCAAGTTCATCCAAATCTGAAAGGGTTCCCGCGCCCTCACATATCTTTTGTAAGATTTCATGAAGACGTTTATTTCCAATTCTACATGGAGTGCACTTTCCGCATGATTCTCCAACCGAAAATTCCAAAAAGAATTTGGCAATGTCAACCATACAAGTGTCTTCATCCATAACAATCACACCACCAGACCCCATCATGGCACCAAGTTGCTTTAAACTTTCATAATCTATTTTTGTGTCACAAAATCTTGCCGGAATGCAACCACCGCTTGGTCCGCCCATTTGAACCGCTTTCAGTTGTTTTCCATTTAAAACTCCGCCTCCAAAGTCGTATACTAATTGTTTTATGGTTGCTCCTATGGGAAGTTCATATAGCCCCGCGTTTTTCACCTTTCCAGAAAGGGCAAATACCTTTGTTCCTTTAGAATTCTCCTCGCCAAGGCGGCAAAACCAGTCACTGCCATTTAAAATAATTTTTGGAACATTAGCTAATGTTTCTATGTTATTAATGATGGTAGGTTTGTCTTTATAGCCTCTTTCTGCGGGGTAGGGAGGTTTGAGCTTGGGTTCACCTCTTTGTCCCTCACAACTTTTAATAAGAGCGGTTTCTTCTCCACAGACAAATGCGCCTGCGCCTAGCTTTAAAGCTATATTAAAATTAAATTTGCTGTTAAAAATGTTTGAGCCTAAAACACCTAGGTTTTTAGCGTCTTCTATGGCAGTTTTTAATCGTTTGACCGCAAGAGGATACTCGGCTCTAACATAAATTATGCCTTCGTCTGCGCCTATTGCATATCCGGCTATTGCCATGGCTTCTAAAATTGCATGCGGATAGTCCTCTGCAATCGCTCTATCCATGAAGGCACCCGGGTCACCCTCGTCGCAGTTGCAAATTATATATTTTTTGTCTGAAATTTGATTTTTGCATAGCTCCCACTTTTTCCCAGTAGGGAAGCCAGCACCGCCCCTTCCACGCAATTTGCTAGCTTTAATCTCTTCTATAACTTTTTCAGGAGAGTATTCTAAAACCGCTTTAGCTAGAGCGAAGTAACCATCACAGGCGATATAATCTTCTATCTTTTCAAGTTTGTCAAGCCCATCTTTTATTGTTAAAACAAAAGCATTAGAATCATTTTTGAGTTTATTCCTAGTTTGCTTGTTTTCCTCTTTAATTTTTTTTAGCTTTTCAATCATGGTCACTCTCCAAATTTGAAATGATTTTTTCTATTTTGTTTTTGTCAAGCTTTCCGTATAATGTTCCATTGATACTCATAACAGGCGCCTCACTGCAACAACCAAGACATCGTACAATAGAAAGGTGGAATAAGCCATCTTGACTTGAACTGTTTATTAAATTTAAACGTTTTTTCAAAATTTCTAAAATGCTTTCTCCTCCTAAAATAAAACAAGCCGTGCCCATGCAAAGTTCAATATTATATTTAGCCTTCTTTTTCATTTTAAATTGTGTGTAAAAGGTGGCAACACCATATACCTCGCTTTCAGGCACACCCAAACTTTTGCTAATATTATGAATACTCTCATTTGTAATTTCATGGTTTTGTTCCATTACGCTTTGTAGTGCCTCAATAATTGTTTGTTCCATAAACTTCCTTTAAAAATTAATATATCAAAGAGTTTGCCCATTTTCAAAACTATTTTTCTTTTATTTGTTTGTGGCGGCGGATAAATATTTAAAGATATTAAACATTTTGATATTAAAATGCTTATTATAAGTTAATTTAAAAAATAAATCATAAAACCAGTAATCTTGTTTACTAGTTATGCGGTCGTGATACATAACAAGTATGAAAGATTAATTTTTTATCATTCAAGGATAAATGATAAAAATGGAACCTTGCCACTTGCAAACAATTGATAAAGGTTGAATGTAAGTATAATGGCTTGGTGTTGAACAAATATAATTTAATAATTTTTATTTGAAAGTTATTTCGCTACATTACTATGTGGTTGAGAAAAATTTAAGACAGATTAAACAATTTTTATCACTCATGTATAGATGGTTAAAAAGTGGCTTTGCCACTTATCCACAATGTGAATAGAGAAAAAAATAAAAAAAATAAGGAAGTAAAACAAAATGCTTGACAAAGTTGCGGGGGGGGGTAGAATAAACTGACTATTTAATAGTAAAAAAAGTTATCCACAAACTAGTACTATACAAAACGATTATGGTTATTATTCACATAATTAAGCCAAAAAAGTGGCAATGTTACAAAGGAGGGAAAATGAAAAGGTTTAGAAAAATTGTTGCAAGTTCGCTAATGCTATTCATGAGTATATTTATTATGTGTGTTGGCGTATATGCAGCAGCAAGTGCGCCCAAAGTAAATGTGAGTGGAACAATATCATATGATGTTGGTTCTGTAAAGGTTAGAGTTACAGGCAATCTAACAGGCGCATACACAGATACTAACGGCAGTGGTGTAAACCCAGTTGCAAAAACAGAAACGGACAATGAAGGACAACTTTGCCATTATTATGGTGCGCATGATAATGCTCAAAGTGAGACCAACATGCTTCCAGCTTGGAACATAGGCAGTGTCTATTTTAAGGAAACAGCTGACGGTGCTGAAACATTTGTTATTTCCTTAAAAATAGAAAATTTATCTGTTTATCCAATTAAAGCAACAGTAAACAATGCAACAACAGAAGTTTTGACAAATGTAACAAAGAAGATAACAAATAATAACTCAGAAATTGAAATAGGCGGAACTGCCGAAATTTTAGTAAAATATGATATTGCGAACTCATCAAAATCAGCAAATCTCACAATAGGAAACGAGATTGTTTTTGAAAAGGTTGAGGCATTAGTTCCAACAGTTGATGGTTGGACAAAAACTCTAAGCGATGAAAAACTTACTTTAACAGGTTATACAGGCAATGAAGAGGAAGTTGTTATTCCAACTCAACTTAATTACACAGACGAAAATGTTTATCCAGTTGCATACATAGGAGATAGTTTATTTGAAAATAACACCAACTTAAAAAGCGTAATTATTCCAGAAGGTATTATAAGTATAGGATCTTCTGCATTCTATAGTTGCAGTAGCTTAGAAAGAATAACAATACCAGAAGGGGTTGTTAGTATAGATGATGATGCATTTGATCGTTGCGCTCTCTTAACAGAGGTTAACCTACCAAGCACATTGCAAAGTATAGGAAATGAGGTATTTTATAATTGCAGCGGTCTAACAAGCATAACAGTACCAGAAAATGTTACAAGTATGGGAACTTATGTATTTGGATATTGTACAAACTTAACAGAGGCTACACTACCAAGTACATTGACAAGTATAGGAGATTATATGTTTTATGATTGTAGTAGTTTAGAAGGCATAATAATTCCAGAAGGAGCTACAATCATAGGTAAATCCGCATTTTATGGTTGTGCAAATTTAACAGAGATTACCCTACCAAGCACATTGACAACAATAAGCAGTGGCGCATTTAATGGCTGTACAGATTTGGCAGAGATTTCACTTCCTAGTAAGTTAACAAGTATAGAGGCTCAAACATTCCAAAATTGCACAAGTCTTACAAGTATAACTATACCGGAAGGTGTTACAATTATTAAGGGAACTGGGGCTTTTAATGGTTGCACAAACTTAGTAGAGATTATCCTACCAAGCACATTGACAACAATAGGAAATGGTATTTTTAGGAATTGTGTAAACTTAACAGAGATTTCACTTCCAAGCTCATTAACAAGTATAGGTAGTGATGTATTTTACGGTTGCACTAATTTATTAAAAATTACTATACCAAATAATGTTTCAAGCATAGGCTCTTCTGCTTTTAGAGGTTGTACAAATTTAACAGAGGTTACACTCCCTAACTCATTGACAACTATAGCGTCTTCAGTATTTTATGATTGCAGCAGTCTAACAAATGTATTAATACCCGAAGGTGTTGCAATTATAGAAGATAATGCCTTTTATCATTGCAGTAATCTAACAAGTTTAATAATACCAGAAAGTGTTACAAATATTTGGTCAAGTGCATTTTTTGGTTGTAGCGGCTTAACAAGCGTAACCTTTTCAGGAGAGGTTGCAACTATAGGTAGTTCAGCATTTAGTTATTGTAGTAGTCTTGAAACAATAACGTTCGAAAAAGAAGTTTCTCCGCCTACATTGGATGGTACTGTTTTTTCTAGTTGTTATGCTGTTACAACAATCAATGTTCCAAGCGAGACGACTAAAAGTGCTTTTGTAAATGCAAAATGGGGTAAATTTAGTGAAAGCATTTATGTTGTAACAAATGCTTAACATCTATTAATTCATAATTTTAAAATGTCGATGAAAATCGGCATTTTTTTAAAGAAATTTTTAGGGTAGTTTTCTCTTGTAATTATTTAACAGTTTTTTGTGATTCCTGATTTTATTGTTTTTTCATTTTTAATTGTTTTAAAAGATTGACAAGGTTGATAATTTATGTTAAATTAATCACGGTTTTCTTTGAAAACTGTCTCCATTAGGTTATGCCTTTTGGTCGGCTAGCTGGAAAAGCTTAAAAGCATCATCAACGGCAGGTGTTTCACCGTAAGGACTTTTATGTCTTGTGTATCGTGGATGCAGTTTATATTTTTTTCAGCTAATAAACCAAATTTTGGTTTATTTTTTTGTAGGGGAGATATAGTCAAGCGCGAAGCAATTGACAAATTTCCACCCACAGCTAAATGCGTTGTTTGCCACAAGGAAAGATTTGTGCAAAGAATTGATAATTTACAACGCCTATTTCATTTTATAAGGAGGAAAACAAAATGCCAACAATTAACCAATTGGTTAAAAAGGGAAGAAAAACTTTTGAAAAAAAGAGCAAATCTCCACTTCTTAATGAATGTCCACAAAAAAGAGGAGTTTGTTTGTCTGTTAAAACAACATCTCCTAAAAAACCTAACTCAGCTCTTAGAAAAATTGCAAGAGTTAAACTTTCAAACGGACAGGAAGCAACCTGCTATATCCCTGGAATTGGTCACAATTTGCAAGAGCATAGCGTGGTGCTTGTTCGTGGCGGAAGAGTGAAAGACCTACCTGGTGTTAGATATCACATCATCCGTGGAACACTTGATGCTTCTGGTGTTGCAAAAAGAAACCAATCTCGTTCAAAATATGGCGCAAAGCGTCCTAAATAAGCTTTAATTTAAAATTTTAAAAAAAGGAGGAGTTGATTTTGCTTTTTGCAAAAATCAACATATTACAAAATGCCAAGAAGAAATGCTGCTGTTAAAAAAGATGTTTTGCCAGACCCAATATATAATAGTAAATTGGTTACAAAACTTATCAATCAAGTTATGTTAGATGGCAAAAAAGCTATTGCACAAGGTATTGTTTATGGGGCTTTTGAAAATATTAAAGAAAAAACTGGCACAGAGCCACTTGAATATTTTACTCAAGCTCTAGAAAACGTTAAACCAGTGCTAGAAACAAAGGGAAGAAGAGTTGGTGGTGCAACCTACCAAGTTCCTATGGAAATCAGACCAGAAAGACGCCAAACCTTAGCAATTCGTTGGTTGGTGTTGTATTCAAGAAAACGTAATTCAGAAAGAACAATGCAAGACAAGCTTGCAGCTGAAATTATGGACGCTTACAACAACACTGGCGCATCAATCAAAAAGAGAGATGAAATGCACAGGATGGCGGAGGCGAACAAGGCTTTTGCTCACTACCGCTGGTAATAATAATTTAATTCTTTGGCGAATAACTTCGTTTCTGATTAGCGTGACAAAACAGTCATTTACGAAGGTAAACTCCTGCTTTGCCACACTAATCGAGCCTCGTTCTTCATCCAAATAATTAAATTATTATCATGCGATTAGGCGATTAACTTAGAAAGTTTAATTTGCTTTAACGTAATAAAATAGTCGAATTCAATATTAAGACTATAAATAAAGTTAAACATAATAATCTAATTGCATTTTGGAGAATAACATCGTTACTGACAAGCGTGGACAAAACAGTCATTTACTAAGGTAAACTCCTGCTTTGCCACACTAATCGAGCCTCGTTCTTCATCCAAATAATTAAATTATTATCATGCGATTAGGTGATTAATTTAGAAAGTTTAATTTGCTTTAACGTAATAAAATGGTCGAATTCAATATTAAGACTATAAATAAAGTTAAACATAAAAATCTAATTGCATTTTGGGGAATAAAACCGTTACTGACAAGCGTGACAAAACAGTCATTTACGAAGGTAAACTCCTGCTTTGCCACACTAATCGAGCCTCGTTCTTCATCCAAATAATTAAATTATTATCATGCGATTAGGCGATTAACTTAGAAAGTTTAATTTGCTTTAACGTAATAAAATAGTCGAATTCAATATTAAGACTATAAATAAAAAATAACATAATAATCTAATTCAAATTTAGGCAATAATATCGTTTTAGGCAATTGATTTTAAGTTTGACAAATAATTAGTTGAGACATGCCTTTTGTTTTATTAGTAAAACTCCGTTCGACTTTGCATGTATTATTTGTCAAACGAAAGAACTCGCTTTGCTTATGCTTAATCTAATTGAGCTAAAAGATTAATATTTTTTGAATTAGACAATAATATCAAAAGTTTATGTAAATTTTTTATTTACGCAAACCGAAGTATTAAAAAAAGTGAATTAAGTTTTAATAAGCCATAATAAATTTAAATCACTTAATAATTCTTCAAATATAAACGTCAATTTTAATTGACACAAAAAAAATAAAGGAGAAAATAATGGCTAAAGAAAATTTAGAATTGACTCGTAATGTTGGAATTATGGCGCATATTGATGCCGGTAAAACAACAACAACAGAGAGAATTCTTTTCTACACAGGAATCAACCATAAAATTGGTGAGGTTCATGATGGTCAAGCAACAATGGACTGGATGGCTCAAGAGCAAGAAAGGGGAATAACCATCACCTCTGCTTGTACAACATGTCATTGGAAAAACCATAAAATCAACATCATTGACACACCTGGACACGTTGACTTCACAATCGAAGTTTTGCGTTCTTTAAAAGTTCTTGATGGCGCTGTGCTTGTTTTGTCTGCTCGTGACAAGGTTCAACCACAGACAGAAACCGTTTGGCGTCAGGCAACGGAATGTAAAGTCCCTGTTATCATCTATGTTAATAAAATGGACAGAGATGATGCATATTTTGACAAATGTGTTGAGTCTGTTAAACTCAGACTTAGAACAACCCCACTTCCTCTTCAAATGCCAATAGGAATGGCACAAGATTTTAAGGGAGTTATCGATCTTTTAACAATGAAGGCCTTTGTTCCAGAGGATGAAATGGGCTCTATTATTGATGAGGTTGAAATTCCAGCAGAATATCTTGATGAGGCTAAAAAGAGAAGAGCGGAGCTTATTGAAAATGTTGTAGAAACCGACGACGCCCTTTTGGAAAAATACTTTAATGGTGAGGAAATCTCACTTGAAGAAATCAAAAAGGCAATAAGAGCGGCAACAATTTCTAAAAAACTTACACCTATGTTGTGCGGTTCATCATATAAAAACAAAGGTGTTCAAAACCTTCTTGATGCAATGGTAGATTATCTTCCATCACCACTTGACATTGATGCCATCAAGGGAATCAATCCGGACAATGAACAAGAAGAGGAAAGAAAGCCAGACGCAGATGCTCCTCTTGCTGGTCTTGCATTTAAAATTGCAACCGATCCATTTGTTGGTTCGCTCACCTTTTTCCGTGTTTATTCTGGAACCTTAAAAGCTGGTACCTATGTTTATAACTCTAATAACGGAAAAACAGAAAGAGTTGGAAGGCTTATTCGTATGCATGCCAACAACAGAACCGAAATTCAGGAATGTGGTGCGGGCGATATAGCTGCCATTGTAGGTCTTAAAGACACTATTACAGGTCACACTCTTTGCGATGAAAAACATCCTATCCAACTTGAATCTATGAAATTCCCAGACCCGGTTATCCAACTTGCAATCGAACCTAAAACAAAAGATATGCAGGAAAAAATGAGTTTGGCGCTTGCAAAACTATCTCGTGAAGACCCTTCATTCAAGGTGTACACAGACCAAGAAACCGGACAAACAATCATCGCAGGAATGGGTGAATTGCACCTTGAAATTATTGTTGACAGACTTCTTCGTGAATTTAAAGTTGAAGCAAATGTTGGTCAACCTCAAGTTGCTTACAGAGAAACAATAAGAAAAGCTGTTAAAGCTGAAGGTAAGTTCATTAGACAAAGTGGTGGTAAAGGACAATACGGACATTGTATGATTGAAATGGAGCCACTTGAGCCTGGTGAAGGTTATCAATTTGTGGATAAAACAGTTGGTGGTTCAATTCCAAAAGAATTTATCCAACCTATCAACAATGGAATTTCCGAAGCTAAACAAACAGGTGTGCTTGCTGGATATGAAACTGTTGACTTCAAAGTTACCGTATATGATGGTTCCTTCCATGATGTCGACTCTTCTGAAATGGCGTTTAAGATTGCTGGTTCCATGGCATTTAAAGATGGTGCAGCAAAGGCTAATCCAGTCATTTTGGAACCTATCATGAAGGTTCAAGTTGAACTTCCAGATGAATATCTTGGAACCGTAATGGGAAATCTCACTTCTAGACGTGGAATTTTAACAGGAAATGAAACTAAACCAGGCGTTCAAGTAATTAACGCAGAAGTTCCACTTTCAGAAATGTTTGGTTATGCAACCACCCTTCGTTCACAAACCCAGGGACGAGGAACATTTACTATGGAATTTTTAAAGTATAATGAAGTTCCAAAATCAATTGCCGAAAAGATAATAGGCGAAAGGGCTAAAAAAGCCTAAATAAAATGGTATAAACGCTTGATTTATTTTGAGAGTTTATGATAAAATTTCAATGTTTGAAATGAAAAATTAAAAAGGAGAATTAAATAAAATGGCAAAAGCTAAATTTGACAGGTCTTTAACCCACGTTAACGTTGGAACAATTGGTCACGTTGACCATGGTAAGACCACATTAACAGCAGCTATATGTAGATATTGTAGCATGCTTGGAAAAGCTGATTCAATGAAATATGATGAAATTGATAAGGCTCCAGAAGAAAAGGCAAGAGGAATTACAATCAACACCGCTCACGTTGAGTATAACACAAACAAAAGACACTATGCTCACGTTGACTGCCCAGGACACGCCGACTACGTTAAGAACATGATTACTGGTGCCGCTCAAATGGACGGAGCAATCTTGGTTGTTTCTGCAGCTGATGGTCCTATGCCTCAAACACGTGAACACATCCTTCTTGCTCGTCAAGTTGGTGTTCCTTACATCTGTGTATTTATGAACAAAGTTGACCAAGTTGATGACCCAGAACTTCTTGAACTTGTTGAAATGGAAATTCGTGACCTTCTTTCTGCTTACAATTTCCCTGGCGACAAAACACCTATCGTTAAAGGTTCTGCTCTTAAAGCTAACGAAGCTTGTGACGCAAATGACTTAAATAGCGAATGGTTAAAACCAATCCAAGAACTTCTTGACACTCTTGATTCTTACATTCCAGACCCTGCTCGTGAAACTGACAAACCTTTCTTGATGCCTGTTGAAGACGTCTTCACAATCACAGGAAGAGGAACAGTTGCAACTGGTAGAGTTGAAAGAGGTGTTGTAAAAGTTAATGACACTGTTGAAATTATTGGAATGGGCAAACAAAAATCAACCGTTGTAACAGGCGTTGAAATGTTCAGAAAACTTCTTGATGAAGCTCAAGCAGGTGACAACGTAGGTCTTCTTCTTCGTGGCGTTCAAAGAAATGAAGTTGAAAGAGGACAAGTTATTTGTAAACCTGGTTCAATTAAACCACACACACACTTCAAAGCAGAAGTATACGTTCTTAAGAAAGAAGAGGGCGGAAGACATACTCCATTCTTTAATGGATACAGACCTCAATTCTACTTCAGAACCACAGACGTTACCGGAACAATTGAACTTCCAGAAGGCGTTGAAATGGTTATGCCTGGCGACAATGTTAGCATGACAATCAAACTCATCACTCCAATTGCTATTGAACAAGGACTTAGATTTGCTATCCGTGAAGGCGGCAGAACAGTTGGTTCAGGTGTTGTTTCAACAATTATCGAATAATATTTTAAAATTAAAATTAAAACCCAAATTTTAAATGATAATTAATCAATTTTTTAAAATCTAACCCAATTTTAAAAATTAAAAAAAACAGGACTAACCCACCTGTTTTTTTTATATATCTATTATTAAATATAAAAAACATAAAAATTTTTTAATATTAATTTAAATTATGTCAAAAACATGCATTTAAATCTAAAAATTCTTAAAACATTTATTTTATTATCTGATTTATTTTATTATTTTTTTATTAATTGTTTTAATATTTTTTTACTTGACATAATTAATATAAAATAGATAAAATTTTAGAAAGGTAATTTGTGAAAAAAAATTGGTATAAATTAGATAATGCTGCAAAGATATATCCGGCAATAAGCAATAATAGAAGGGGAAGTATGTTTTCAATTTCCGCAGTTTTATCAGAGGTGATTGACAAACAAACTTTAAATGATGCGGTAAACGCTGTGTTGCCCAGATTCCCAAGCTTCAAGGTAAAATTAAAACGTGGTTTTTTTTGGTATTATCTTGAAGAAAACAAAAAGTCGTTTAACGTGGTTGAAGAGCCTCCCTTTTTTTTGAGTTTTATTAATGAAAAAGAAAGCAATGATTATCTTTTTAGAGTTTTTTATCTAAATAAAAAGATAACACTTTGCTGTTTTCATGCCATATGTGATGGAACAGGTGCCTTAGATTTTTTAAAAGCAATTATTTTTGAATATTTACTCTTGTCAGGAAAAGACATCAAAGCCGATGGAGAGCTTAAAACAATTTATTCACCTTTTACTAATGAGGAGAGTAAAGATAAGTTTGTACAAGTGTACAATAAAAATTTGCCAAAGCCAAATAAAGAAAAAAATGCCTTTAAAACTTATGGCACCAGCTTTGGCTTTGATGGAATGGGTATAATATGTGGAAAAGTCAATGCAGATGATTTGAAGGCCGTTTGTAAGAAATTTGATGTCACTGTGACATGCTATCTATGTTCACTTTTTATTTATAGTATCTTTAAAGTATTTATTAAAGATAAAAAAATAAAAAACAAACTAGTAAAAATTTTAGTTCCTGTAAATATGCGAAAATTTTATAAGAGTGAAACGGTTAGAAATTTCAGTTTGTTTTGTAGAATTGGTCATGATTTTGAAAAAGAAATAACCTTTGAACAATGTCTAGAGCTATGCAGGGAACAACTCAAAAATGGTGTGGAAAAGGAAAACCTAGACAAACTTTTGAATAGTAATGTTAAAATTGAAAAAAATTGGCTGTTAAAAATAGTCCCACTCTTTTTAAAAGACCTAGCTATGAAGATAGGATATAGCAAGGTTGGGGACAACTTACACACCGCAAATTTGAGTAACTTGGGCGTTGTTAACCTTCCTCAATCTGTAAAACCCTATGTTGAAGACCTGTTTTTCATTCTAGGCACCTCCTTTTCATGTAAAAATCATATGGCGGTGATTACCTATAATAACAATGTAAATATAACTTTTTCAAGAGAGATTGTGGAAAGTCAACTTGAAAAGATGTTTTTTACCGAACTGTCAAAACAAATGAATGTTGAGATTATTAGCAATTACTGGGAGGATGAATTATGAAAAAGTGTAGTAGATGTAATATAAAAACAAACACAACAAAAAATCATTGTCCTCTTTGTTATTGTGAGTTGGATAATCTTGACGACAAAACTGATCTTCCCTATTTTTCTACTAAAAAAAAGACGGACAAATATGTTAAAAAAAATATGCTTTTGTATAAAGTGATGCTATTTTTGTCTATTTGTGCAATTATTATTTGTTTTTTCATTAATTTTTTAACAAATAAAAAGATTTTATGGAGTCTTATAGTTTTACTTTCGATTGTATATATTTGGATTTTAATCAGACACACAATAATGAGTAGAAGAAATGTTTTTGAAAAGGTCCTTTTTCAATTTATTGGAGTCTTAGCCATAATTTTATCCACTAATTTAATTTCAGGAGGTGGAGATTGGTTTTGGAACTTTGTGGTTCCTTCCGCTTCCATGCTTACCACGTCGGTTCTCATTCTATTTTCCTTGGTCAATAAAAAGCGGAATGATTTTATTTTAAGCATTTTTGTCTTGCTTTGCATTCTTTTAATATTGAATATTGTTTTAAGATTTGCACATATTGATTCATATAAGTTGCTTAGTGAAATAAATATTCTTTATAATAGTTTGGCTCTCGTGGGTATTTTAATTCTAGATTTTAAGGCTTTAAAACATTCGCTTGCTAAAAATTTTCACATTTAAATTTTTATTATAAAATAGTTTATAATTTGAGTTTATGGTCAACCCATGAGGGTTGATTTTTGTTTTTAGCCAAATCAATTGCTTGACATATTTTGTGGGTGGAACTATAATACGTTTAACTAAAATAAACTGGTTGGAAATACTTGCAAAATTTTTTATTGAGTTAAATAAATAAGTTTGTGAATATCTAAGACATTAAAAAGGAAAATATGAAAGCTAAAATAAACGAACGAGAGATAGATTTTGAAAGTTCAAACGTTAGAGATCTTGTTAAAGAGCATTTTCAAGATGAATATAAAAGCTGTTTAGCTTGCAAAATCAAAGGTGAGGTAAAAGGCCTGTATACAATGGTCAATGATGGTGATGAAATTTCTCTATTAACTTTTGATGATGAGGAAGGAAAAAAGGTTTTTTGGCATACAACCTCACATGTTCTGGCATGTGCGGTTTCAAGGCTCTATGATAATGTGAAACTGGCAATAGGTCCAGCGACCAGTGAGGGTTTTTATTATGACTTTGATGGCGTGGAAAGCTTTGATGATTTAGATAAAATTGAAAAAGAAATGAAAAAAATAATCAAGGAAAACCATAGTATGCAGCGCTTTTTGGTTTCAAAAGAGGAGGCGGAAAAGCTATTTGCAGATCAACCCTACAAACTTGAGATATTAAAAGATATTGAGGGGGAAATCTCCTGCTATAAATTGGGAGAGTTTGTCGATTTATGTTGTGGACCTCATCTTTATGATTTATCTAAAATCAAGGCAGTTAAACTCAAATCAACTTGTGGTGCCTATTGGAGAGGGGATTCAAAAAATAAAATGCTTAAAAGAATATATGGAATTTCTTTTACAAGCGCCGATGCCCTTAATGAATATCTTCAAGTTTTAGAAGATAGAAAAAAAAGGGACCATAACAAGTTGGGTCGTGATTTGGAGCTGTTTACCACGGTAGACTATATTGGTCAAGGGCTTCCTATCATGCTTCCAAAAGGAGCTAAGGTTTTACAAATTTTGCAAAGATTTGTTGAGGATGAGGAAGAAAAGAGGGGCTGGCAATTAACAATGACTCCTTTTATGGCAAAAAGTGACCTTTATAAAATTTCCGGACACTGGGACCATTACAAAGAAGGCATGTTTGTTTTAGGCAATGAACAAAAAGATAAAGAGGTTTATGCCTTAAGACCAATGACCTGTCCATTTCAATATCAAGCCTTTTTAAATAGACCAAGAAGCTATAAAGACCTGCCACTAAGATACAATGAAACCTCAAAACTTTTTAGAAATGAAGATAGCGGTGAAATGCACGGACTTATTCGTGTTAGACAATTTACTCTTTCAGAAGGACACTTGATGTGCACTCCAGAACAACTTGAAGATGAGTTTAAAAGTTGTTTGGAACTTGCTGTTTACATGCTTAAAGCTTTGGGACTGTATGAAGATTCATCCTACAGATTTTCACAATGGGATCCTAATAATAGGGAAAAATATATAGGAACAAAAGAACAATGGGACGAGGCTCAAGGTGTGATGGAAAAAATTTTAAATCATCTTGAAATCCCTTATGTTATAGGTGTGGGCGAGGCGGCATTCTATGGTCCAAAACTTGACATTCAAATTAAAAATGTTTATGGAAAGGAAGACACCTTAATCACAATTCAAATAGACCAAATGTTGGCTGAAAAGTTTGGAATGTTCTATATTGATAAAGATGGAAACAAAAAGACCCCTGTAATCATTCATCGTTCAAGTTTGGGTTGCTATGAAAGAACATTAGCATATTTGATAGAAAAGACTGGTGGAGCATTTCCTATGTGGTTGGCGCCAGTTCAAGCCATAGTTATTCCTGTTAGTGAAAGACACTTGGACTATGCAAAAGAGGTGTTTGACAAACTTAAAGCTAGTGGAATAAGAGCCAATTTAGATGACAGAAATGAAAAGTTGGGTTATAAAATTAGAGGTGCTCAACTTGAAAAAGTTCCTAGTATGATTATCGTTGGCGATGAAGAGATGTCAAAAAATTTAGTTTCAGTCAGAGATAGAGATTCTCAACAAACTTCAGTTTTGACACTTGATGATTTTGTTAAATACGTGCAACAAAAAAATAATGATAAAAATTAGTCTAAAAAAAATACCAAATATAACAAAAATTTGGTATTTTTTTGGATAAAGTAAACCACAGGCAGTGCCTGTGGTTCCAAAAAGCTTAGAGCTTTGCAAATCAAAATCCTCCTATGTTAAAATAAATTGAAGTTTTGCCGCTTGAATTTAATAACATAGGAGGATTTTGTCTATGAATTTAGACGTAAGTAGTTTAGCACATACTAAATATAATTGCAAATATCATGTTGTATTTGCTCCAAAATATAGGAGACAAATAATATACGGAAAAATTAAAAAATATATTGGCGTTATGCTTAGAAAATTATGTGAATATAAAGGGGTTGAAATAATAGAAGCAGAAGCATGTCCTGACCATATACATATGCTTTTATCTATTCCGCCCAAATATAGTGTAGCACAAATATTGGGATATCTGAAAGGGAAAAGTAGTCTGATGATATTTGAAAAATACGCAAATTTAAAATATAAATATGGGATTAGAAATTTTTGGTGCCGCGGATATTATGTAGATACGGTAGGAAAGAATAAAAAAGCGATACAAGAATACATACGGCAACAACTGCAAGAAGATTTAAACTATGAGCAGTTGACAATGCGAGAAATAATAGACCCGTTTACGGGTGAGCCAGTAAAAGGTAACAAATAAAAAACCCCTTAAGGGGTAGTTTGTGACAGTCGAGCAAGCGGCGAATCTTCATCAAACGCATGCGTTATGCTGCAACAAGCCCTAAGGGGGCAGCTCAAACTACCGGCTTAGCCGGTAGTCCTGATTATTTAATTTGTTATCATGTAAAAATAAAAAGAAATCTACCAAAAATTAAAAAATTAAAATTTAAAATAGCATACTATTTCAACCATAATGCAAAAATTAAATATTTTTAAAAAATTTTATTCTAATTTTATTTTTAACCATAAATAATATAAAAAAAATAAGAAATAGTTGTATAATATTTTAGAAAATATAGCAATTTTTTGTAGTTTTTGGTGGAGTTATGGAAGAAAATAAACATGGTCATGAAGGACATAGAGCGAGGTTAAGAAATTTAATAAGCAAGATAGGTGTAGAAAATTTAAATGAACATCAAGCATTAGAATTTACCTTATGTTATGTTCATCCGCGTTGCGACACAAACGAAATTGCTCATGAGTTATTAAATAAATTCGGTGATTTTCACTCAGTTTTGGAAGCCTCTGTAGACGAACTTATGTGTGTTAAAAGAATGGGAAGAGCCAGTTCTCAAATGCTTTCTTTAATGCGCGAGGTTATGCAGTTTTATAGGATAAATAGATGTAAGGATATTAGAAAACTTGCAGATGTGCAAGAGAGAATAGAATTTTTTCGTAACTTACTGGAATTAAAAGATAAAATGCAATGCTATGTTGTTGCTTTGAATTTAAAAAACGAGGTCATTGCACATAAAAAAATTGCCAACGTTAGAGATGAAAACTTGACTGTAACAAAGAGTTGTTTAACAGATTTTGCCATGACAAACAAAGTTAGACGAATATTAATAGGCCACAACCATCCTAAAAAAAACCTGCGCTCCTTCCGAATCTGATGACGACGCCACTAATACCATGAAAGAGTGGCTCAACGATGTTGGAATAGAACTGGTCGACCATATAATTATAGGGAACGACGGTGCGTTCTCTTTCAGGAATCGATCAATTTATCCTATTAGAGTATAATTTTCCCGTATCTAATTTTTTGGAAGTAATAACTCGAAAGCCTTCTGTTTAATGCATCATAATCGTGTGCGCAAATAAAAATATTGTTTGGATTGTGGGAAATGATTTTGAAAACAAAAAGATTGTGATAATAACCATTGTTGTTTCCCAATTGAATTATATCTCCAACCTCAAGTTCTTCAAGAAGAATTTGTTTTATTTTGACTCCAAAGTTATTATTTCTTGTTGCAAAATTCCAAAATTCTTCCACCCCACTCCAACTAGGTGACCTGCTTTGTAATGAATAATAATACCAGCCATTTGCATTGCTATTCATAGGTATGTTCCCGTTGTGCACGCATTGGGAAACAAAATTAGTGCAATCACCACCTATTAATGAAAAGTCGTAGTAATTTGGGTTTCTATTAAGAGCCCATTTTTGTGCATAATCAACTGCTTTTTCTCTATTATACGTCATACTCTTTTTTATGTTTTTTTTATAAGAATTGACATTAATATTTTTTCAATATCATATAAAATTTAAACTATTTAAAATTTTACAATCATCTTGTTTATTTAGTTTGCTATATGAAATTTATCCCATTTGTACAGTCATATTAGTCAAATTTTTTGCGTTCAATAACATTTCCTATAAAAATGCGTGAATGATTTGTTCAGATAATTTTTAGGAAGACTAAGATTTTGTTTTTTTAGTTAAAAATTTTGAAGAATTATGAAGTAAAATGCAAAGTTTTGAAAAGTTATAAAAGAATTTTTAATCAATAATTA
The DNA here is from genome assembly GCA_937992055.1 of uncultured Clostridia bacterium. Classification (GTDB taxonomy): domain Bacteria; phylum Bacillota; class Clostridia; order Christensenellales; family UBA1242; genus CAJKWP01. The sequence continues at coordinate 25,714 of CALKLQ010000050.1, forward strand.
TTTTTAATTTATCTTGCAAATATGATATTTTTAGATTATAATTTATATATTGGAGGAGATATGAAAAAGGAAAATTTTGGTGAAGACACCAAGATTATTTGGACAGATAAAAAAAGATATTTTGGAATGCCAATTTCTTTTACTAGATATTCGTTGGTTGAAAAAGAGGGTTCATGGATTAAGCTTTTTTTAGATGCGGGATTTTTGTCAACAAGACATGAAGAGGTTTTGGTTTATAGAATTTTTGACATTTCTGTTAGACAAACTCTTGGTGACAAAATATTTAACGTTGGTTCACTGTATCTTTATTGTAAAGATGAAAGTATGGAGTATTTTAATATTATAAGAGTAAAAAACCCTTTTAAAGTCAGAGATATAATTTCAGATTACATTGAAAAAGAAAGAGAGGAAAAAGGCTTTAGAATAGGCGAGTTTCATGGATAGGTGATTTATGTTCAATGATGATAGTGATATTAAAAAACCGGGAGTTATAGTATGCGGATTTTTTGGAATAGGAAAGTCTTCTGTGCCCAAATATAGGCCTGATATCAAATTTTACGATTTGGATGCAAAAGCGTTTGTCAAACAACCCGGATGGGAAAAAATCTATGTTGATTGTGCTTTGGCTCTTAGAAAAGAAAATGATATTGTTGCAATAAAGAGCTCTGATAAGGTTATGCACCTTTTAAATGAAAAGGGCATAAAATATTATTTAGTATACCCTAATCGATTTGCGAAAAGAGATTTTATGGAAAGAGCTGTCAAGAATGGCTATTCAAGAGAGTGGATAGAGGCATTCTTTTCAAAATGGGACAAATATTTAGAGGAAGTGGAAGAGGAGGATAGCGCTCATAAGGTAGTTTTGCAAAGCGGGGAATATTTATCTGATATTGTTGATAGATTAATAAGGTTTAAAATTTAAATAAAAATAAAAAAACTTTTTTAAAAATATTGACAATAAAATTTCACTTTGATATAATCATTGATGTTTATTCCTCGATAGCTCAGTGGTAGAGCATCCGGCTGTTAACCGGCAGGTCGTAGGTTCGAGCCCTACTCGGGGAGCCAAAAGGGCTGAGTGCTAGAAAAATTCTATCATTCAGCTTCTTTGTTTTTGCCTATTTTGCAGGTGTCTACTTTTAAGAAATCTTAAAAGTAGATTTTTTTTGTTTAACTTCATTTTCTGCTAATATAAAAAAGCACCCTAAGGTACTTTTATTGTAATTTTAAGTTAAATTTATTTATTTGTTCTTCCTCAAATTGTGGCAAAACGTGGGAATAAATATTAAGTGTCATATTTAAAGAAGAATGTCCAAGCCACTTTTGAACAACTTTAATTGATACACCACATTCAATACAACGTGTGGCGAAAGTATGTCGTAAGTCATGAAGCCTAAAAGTCAAATTGTTATTTTTTTTTAATCTTCTGAAGTAAGACATTACAGCTTCAGATGAGTATTCAAACAAATATTCTTTAGTCTTTGATAATTGCCGAATCACAAGTGGTTCAAGTTGTTTAAAAATAGGAATGTATCTATTTGATTTTTCTGTTTTGGTTCCCGCAATATGTATTAGCATTTTGCTAAAGTCGACATCCTCCTTTTTAATTAAAAACAATTCGCTTTTTCTTACTCCTGTTAAAAGATAGAATTTAAAAACATCTTCATATTTTGATTTTCGCAAAAGGGTTAAAAACTTTCTTTGTTCAAGTGCGGTTAGTGCTCGACCTATTTTTCTTTTATGAACAATATTTTCAACACCTTTCATAACGTCTTTTTGAATTAGATCTAAGTTAAAAGCTAGTTTTAAGCTCTCATGGAAAATGTCATAAGCATATTTTCGAGTTCTGGTTGTGGGTATGTTAAATAAACAATCTTGAACATTTAATGAAGTTATTTGTGATAAATTACAATCTTGAAAAAATGGCTTTATATGTATTCGAATAATTGTTTTAATATTTTTCAAACCTTTGCTATCTTTTCCATTAACCTTATACTTTGGTTCCTTGTATCTTGTGAGCCAAATATCTAACCATTCAAAAAAAGTATATGGTGATTGCTTTGGAGTTACCGCAACTAAAACATCACTAAGAGTTTGTTTTAAATTAGCTAATTCACTTTTTAAACTTTCAAATTCATTCATTTTGTCTTTTGTTTTCTCTCTTTCAATTTAAAATATGCTTTTTGATATTCGCAACAGATATTAACTAGTTGGTTTTTTGATTTGTTGTCAAAATATGAAAATTCATAGTGGGTATTTGGGTCAAATGCCATTGGTATGTCTTCTTCATTAAAAGTAGTTTCTTCCGAATCGCTATTATCTTTACTGCCATTTTTTGTTGATTTGACATACTCTCTTATTTCTTTAAACGTCATTGTTGGTTTTAATAGTCCACAATCTATATCAGCTTGTATTTGAGTATTAGATAATGTAAGTAATTCAAATAACTTTGATATACTAAAGCCTTCGTACTTAAATGTTGCGGCGCCGCAACATTTTGTAATAAATCTTTCATAAACTTTAAAGCATTTAAACATATAAATTCTATCTAAACCAAAGTATTTTTTCATAAATGCATTAAAACTATAGCAATTATCTAGACCATATTGTGCGCCATTGTAATATTGAATTATGGTTTCACAAGCAGAAGGATAACCGGCTTTATAGGTCCATGCTTCTTTAAATTCATATAAATTAATTAAAAAATACAAATCAACAGTTCTTCTAGATTGAAGATTACTCTCAAAACTCTTCAATGCTAACTGAACATTTTCTTCATTAAAAGTAATTTCTTTGCTTGGATAAGCTATAACTAAATCTTCCATTTTAAATATCCTCCATTTTTAATTGATTATTTAAATTAAACATTCTATCAACTTTGTCGCTTGCAATAGGAATTAACATATTATCTTTTTCATTTATTAAAACTTCATCTAAAAATTTGTTTGGAAGGGAATACTGACAAACATTAAAATCTTTATTAAAATGTTTATTCATTAATTCTTTGTTCTCTTCGTATACTTTGTCAATAAAAAGATTATTAATTTCTAAGTCAGAAACAAAGTTTGTTTCGCCAAGTATTTTGTCAAAAATATATGGTCTTTTTAAATTCCTTGAGTAAAAAAAACGTTTTTTCCAAAGGTCAGTTGTTCCAAAAGCTTTTTCAACGTATTTTTTTACGTAAGTGTTTGTTTTGGCTTTATCTTTTATTTTAGAAGCGGTCGAAAAGCCATATTTAAAATTAGTCACGTTATATATTGTTGTTCCGTCTGTTTCCTTTAGGTTATGAAAATTTTTTGTCTTTTCGAAATATTCCTTGCTTGCAATACCGTTTTTTGTGGACCACGAACAACAAACTTTACCGCTATTTTCAAAACCTAATTTTTTTATATCGCAATTTCCAAGTAGCATATGAAAGTGATAGCAATTATCTAAAGTCTTAATTTCATATTCTCCAAAAATTATTTCTTTAAGTTTGTGTTTTTCAGGGAAGGTAATGTAAATAACATCTGGAAATTGTTTTTTCAAATTGTTAATGAATAAGACATATGCGTTATATACTTTTTCAAAGTCATTTCTATCACCAACTCGAAAGTCATCAAAAGTTAAAGTAACAAACCATTCAAAGTTATTTTCCTCTAAAAGCTGATTAATTAAAATTTTGGAACGACGAATCGAAGCACCTCTCGAAAACTCACAAAGTTTTCTTGTATAATCTTCGACCTCGCCAGTTTCAAGATTTAATCTATATCGAATTTTATCTCCATTTTCAAAAACGTCATATGGAATAAATTTCTTTGCATTAGCTTTTTTATGTTGGAAATATAGACTTACAAATGAATTATCACTAAATTTTCTAACCTTCATTTTTAATAAAAATTTCTTGTTATTAAGTGAATTTTCATTCATGATTATCACCTTTCTTTTTATTTGTTTTTTTAAAAGTATTCCGTTAAGTGTTACTACTGTCAAGTAGGGCTAAGGCGCAATTTGGCGCGGGCTTTACCCAAATTTGCGCCTTAGCTTTATCTTTTTTAAGGCTGCGCCATTTACCGAGTAATCTTCGGCAAACATTCACGAATAAGCAAATTTGCTCATTTTAACTTTGAGTAGTTTTACCGAGAAAAACTTATTCCCTCTTGAGGTTTCGCACCTCAAACTCCGCGCTTTTTAATGTTTGCCGAGATAAGCCCGAACACGCCTTCGAAGTCCATTTGACTGTGTTCTCATTTGTTTGCATGCTTTTTGGGCTAATAAAGAAAAATATTTGTAAAACCCCAGGGGAGAGGCTATGCGATTAAGCTAAAAAGCACCGAATCGTCTAGTGTTGCGACGTCGCAACTCCTAACAAACTATATATATCGTCTAGTGTGCGCCGACGCCACATTTTTTTTTCTAATAAATGTTGACAAATAATGAGTGTTGAAGTAACATTAAATAGAAAGTGAGCGCTCCCTTAATGGTTGAGTCATCCACGGATTTGCACTTTGTTTATCAAACGTGCGTGGCACTTTCTTTTTTTATAAAAAAATGTTGTCAAATAACAGTAATTTATGTACAAAAACTTTAGCAATATTAATTGCCCAAGCAGTTCAGTCGTTTGACTAAATGGACCTCAGTCCGTGGGGAACTGCTTTTTATTTTATTAATTTTTCAGTTATAATTCTTTAGAAAAATTAGTTTTAGCATTATGCTTTTTAAAATCATTTGATTTTTCTTTAATATTTTGTATCATTAATATGGAGGGAAAAAATGAATCCTAAAATTTTTGGTTGGCAACATTTTACATTTTTAGCAATATTTTTTACATTTGCAGTTGTATCGCTGATTCTTATAAAAATTTATGCGAAATCTAAAAGGGTGCAAGACATTATAATTCGGGTGTCAGGCGGACTTTTGTTCATTTTTATTCTTTGGAACCGTATTGCCATATCAATTTCACACAATAACTTTATATATCTAATTCCTGATAGTTTTTGTGGTATGAGCAGTTTAGTGTTAGCGTGCGCGACAATGTTTGGGAAAAGGAACAATAATGTTCTTCATTTTGTATTCTATTTTGCAGTTGTTGGTGACGTTATAACCATTTTTTATCCAGATTTTATAGGGCAAAACTCTTCTTTTTTTTTACAGTAATACTATTTCTGGGCTTTTACATCACGCATTTGGCTTATACCTTGCAATATTAATATGTCTTGTTGGTTGGTTTGTGCCTAACTACAAAAAGGCAGGGAACGTTGTAATAGGATTTATGGCTTATATAACACTTGGCACATTTTTAATATCTGTTTTGGGATATGATGACGCCTTTTATATAAATCATCCAATATTATCTGGAACGCCACTCACGGTTTGGATTTTAATTCCGATATTTATAGCTTTATATGTTGTATTTATGGTAATTTACGAATTGATTAAACGAAAAATAAATAATAAGAAAAAAGAAGAGGGCATTAGTTTATTAAAAAACAAATAAAATAAAGAAAAAGAAACTTATAAAGAATATTAATAATAAACTGTCATTACTTTGCCTTGCCTATATATTTGCTTTTGTCATTTATATGCTCTTAAGTATGTTGTTTAATTTAGAATATGTTTTTATTGTTAATCAGAATAAAAACAATGTGTGAAATATAGAAGATATCCATTTAGTTTCTTTGTTTTTGCTATTTGAAAATAAAAAAAATGAAGATTTTTTTCTTTATTATAAGGTTTGTCTGAAAGCGATTTTAGGCTCAATCAAGCAAAACTGATGTTATTCAAACTATGATGTTTTGCATGGCAAAATATTTGTAAAAACAAACATCATTTGCGAGAGAAACGAGAAAATCAACATCAATAAAGATTGTATCTTTGTTACAAAATATAAAAATATAATTGATTGAAATTTTAAATTATGATATATTAATTTGGGCAAAAAAGTAACTTTTTTGTCGATTACTTATTATTTTTTAGAGAAATACATAAAAATTATATTATGCAAAGGAGAATTTTATGGTAGCAATTGTAACAGATAGTAACAGTGGTATAACACAACAAGAAGCAGCAAAACTTGGATGTACCGTTGTTCCAATGCCATTTTTAATTAATGAAGAAGAGTTTTTTGAAGAGATGAATTTGTCTCAGGAGGAGTTTTATAGTAAACTTTTAAACGGAGCAGAGGTTTCAACTAGTCAACCAAATATTTTTAATATTGTTGAATTATGGAAAGATTTGTTGACTAAGTATGATGAAATTGTTCACATTCCAATGAGTAGTGAACTTTCTGCTAGTATGGAAACAGCTACTGCCTATGCAAAAGAATTTAATGGGAAGGTTCAAGTTGTTGATAACCATAGAATTTCCGTCACACAAAAGCAGTCCGTTTTTGATGCACTCGCTTTAGCAAAAGAGGGTAAAAGCGCCAAAGAAATAAAGTCATGGTTAGAAAAAACTTCTTATGATTCCAGTATATACATTATGGTTACAACTTTAAAGTATTTAAAAAAAGGCGGAAGAATAACTCCAGCTGCGGCAGCACTTGGAAGTTTGCTTAAAATTAAGCCAGTTCTTCAAATACAAGGTGGAAAATTGGATAAATTTTGCCAAGTTTTGTCATACACGCAGGGCAAAAAAAAGATGATAGATCAATTGGTTAATGACATTGAACAAAGATTTAAACAATTTCAAGAAGATAAAAAATTAAAGGTGTATATTGCTTATACCTATCTTCAAGATAAAGCTATGGAGTTTAAGAATGAAGTTGAAAAGGCTCTTGAAAGATACGATATTAAAATTGAAATCGTGGACCCATTGTCACTTTCAGTAGCTTGTCACATTGGTGATGGTGCAATAGCAGTAGCTTGTGCTAGATGTTATTAAAATAATTACTTATTAAGTAGAGTAAGTGACATATCTTTGTTGGGTTGTAACAGATTTAATTTTATAGATAAAAATTATAGTTGTAATTAACAACCTCTTGGGAGGAACAGGCTTTATTAAATAAATTTTGTTAAAAAAATATAGATAAAAAATGGCAAGGAAGTGCCATTTTTTTTATCAAAAAACAGGCTTAGATAGGTGGAAAATGGTTAAAAAGAGGTCAAAAAGGTAGGAAAAAATAGAAAAAAAGAGAAAAAAGAGGAAAAAAGTGGGAAAATAATTGTACAAAATAGGGCAATTTGTTACAATATTGCGAAATGAAGAGA
>CALKLQ010000051.1 GCA_937992055.1 uncultured Clostridia bacterium
CCTACATCAAATACTGCATCCCCTTGATTTACACTATGTCTTGGAGAGTAATATATTATAAAAGGTTCCCCAATTGTTTTAATTTCTTCTGTTTCAACCCAATCCATTAATTTGGAAAGCAATACTTCCAAATCAGAAATTGGACCTTTATAATTAATAACAGCTATTTTTTGATCAGGAATAATTTTATCTTGAATTTGCATTTGATTCACCTTTTTTTATTTAATATTTTTAATTTATGTTAAATAAATATACCTCAACTTCTTCTCCTTCATCAAGAAGTTCAACAGATTTTGGAACTTTAACATAACCGTCAGCAGTAGATAAAGAAAATATAGCTCCAGAGTCTTTAAATATCGGTTGGATATCTTCACCGTCAACTTTTACTAACTGATACTGCATCCTACCCACTGGAGAATGTATTCTTCTGGTTAGTTTACCTTTAACTACACTTTTTTCGAAATTTTTGTCAATACCTGCCAATTTTGTTAAAGGAGGAGCTACAAATGCATTAAATATCATTAAAGCAGATACCGGATTTCCAGGCAATCCAATAACAATTTTACCATCTACAATACCCACAATAGTAGGTTTTCCAGGCTGGACAGAAATTCCATGAATATAAACCTGACCCAGTTCATCCAAAACATGTTTCATTACATCTCCCAGACCTGCAGAAGTTCCTCCAGATCCGATTAAAATATCCACATCATCTAAAGATTCCTGAATTTTAGCTTTAAGTTGATCATAATTATCCTTAACAGTTCCTAAAAACTTAGCATCAGCTCCACAGGATATTGCATCATTTTTAATCATGTTTCCATTGACATCATAAATTTTACCGTACGGCAATTCATTGCCCTGAAGAGTAATTTCATTTCCGGTTGATATGACCCCAACAGTAGGTTTTTTATAAACTTCAATTGTTTCAAATCCCTGAGAAAGTAAAACACCAATTTTACCAGGAGTTAAAACATCACCTTTCTTTAAAATTAATTTGGATTCTTCAGTATCAGAACCTTTTTTAGCTACATCCTGAGTAGGAGTAACAGTAGTCAAGATATTAACTGCAGAATCCATTTTTTCACAGTATTCAACCATTACAACTGCATCTGCCCCTTCAGGCATAGCTGCACCAGTACTTATTTCAACACATTTGCCTTCTTCAACAATCTTATCCGTTGTTGAACCTGCCTCTAAAAAATCAATAACTTCCAAAGTCTTTGGAGACTCTTCACTAGCTCCAAAACTGTCCTGTGAAAGAATTGCAAAACCATCTTTTAAAGCTTTATCAAATGGAGGAAAATCCATCCTACTGTACACATCACCAGAAAGTACTCTGCCGTATGCATCTTCAACAGCAATCTCTTCACTTTGAAGAGTGTAATATTTATCAAATAAGTTTTGAATAATTTCTAAAGCATCTTCGGATTCTTTAATTTTTAAAAATTCAGTTCCCATATTATCCCCTTTAATGAATACATTAATATATTAATAAAAGTAATATATAAATAGTTTAATTTATCATCAACCAAATGGAAAATATAAACTATATTGATGGAGGAGAGTACTTGTCAAAACCAAATAATAACAATGACCAGCAAGAATTTAGAAGAGTAAGAACACCTAAAAAAGGGGAAATTCCAGGAGCCGTGGAACAAATCATGGGTCATGGTAAATTAAAAGTTAGATGTGCTGATGGAAATATTAGAATGACCAGAATCCCTGGAAAAATGAAAAAACGTATTTGGATTCGTGAAGGAGACATCATTCTTGTAAAACCATGGGATTTCCAATCAGATGAAAAAGCGGATGTAATCTGGAGATATACCAAAACTGAATCTAACTGGCTTGAAAGAAAAGGCTATTTAAAAATGTAAATACCCTTTTTACCCTCTTATTATTTTAACTGATTTTAATGGATTCAAAAATCAATAAAGCCGATGCAAAAGTCCAAAAAATACGAGAACGTAAAAGGCGAAAAGGTAGTGAAGATAGAAAAGTCGGAAGCGAAGTCTTCGACAAAATAACTTTAGAAACCCTATATAAATTAGCTAAACAGGATTATATTGATATTTTAAATGGTGCTATAAGTACCGGAAAAGAAGCTAATGTTTTAAAGGGAATAACTAAAGATGAAACTTATGTAGCTGTTAAAATTTACAGAATAGCTACTTCTGATTTTAAAAAAATGGATTATTATGTCCATGGCGACCCAAGATTTAATGTTAAAACTAAAAATAAAAGACAACTGATTTATGCCTGGGTAAGTAAAGAATTTAAAAACCTTAAAAGATTGTATAATGCAGGAGTTAATGTTCCTGAGCCTTACATCAGTGCAAATAATGTTTTGATAATTGAATTTATTGGAGATGAAAAAGGAAATCCTGCACAGCCCGTTAGAAATCAGCCTCCAAAAAATCCTGAAGAATTTTTCAATAAGCTTTTAGTGCAACTGAAAAAGTTCGTGCATGAAGGAAAATTGGTTCATGGAGATTTATCCAATTATAACATTCTTAATCAAAATGAAGAACCAGTTATTATTGATGTTTCACAGTCTGTCGTTTTAGACAATCCTATATCTCACGAATTGCTCCAAAGGGATATTAAAACATTAGTGAATGAATATAAAAAATTAGGTGTAAAAACAAGTTATGATGAAGTATACGAATATGTAGACTTCAAACTTTAACTTCTTCTTTTTTAGACGGTTTGCATAAAATCACCAATGCAACAATAACAATCACCAAACCGCAAAGCATTAAAACTGTTGGAATTTCAAAGTAACAAATAATACCAAATATTAATGCTGCAATAGGTTCACATCCAGACAATAATATTGATGCCACCCCTGATTCCACATAATTTAAAGCTGTTGTTAAACAAATATATGGCAAAGCAAATGAAATAAATGAATGCAATATTAAAAACAACACATTTGAAAGCTGATTAACATTAACATAATGATTTATCTGTCCAAAATTTGTAAAAGGGAGCAATAAAATTACAATCAATATTAAAGAATAAAATAAAATACAGTAAGTATGACATCCCTTATTGATTACTTTTGTTGAATCTAATGTATAAACCGCACAAAATATTGCAGCTCCAACACCGCCTAAAACACCGATTAATGAAATTGAACCTATACTGCTTTCTAAAAATCCACTAGCCAAAATACATCCTACAATTGCCAAAAACATTGACCCTATTTTTTTAACAGTTATTTTTTCACCTAATGTAAAATAAGCGCCGATTATAACAAATATCGGAGAGGTACCCAGCAATACTGCTGCAAGAGACAAATGAATTGAATTCATAGCCTCATTATAACAAAGATTTAATCCTACAATACTAATGGCTGCAATGATAAAATAAGGCAAATACTCTTTTTTGATTTTAAATAATGATTTGTCAGTCAGCAACACGCAAACAAACATTACCACAGCAGCTATTGAAAATCTTAAAAACAGCAATGTTGTTGGATCAATCCCATTTTCAGTTAAAGTTCTGACAAAAATCCCACTTGATCCAAACATTATTCCTGCTAAAGCAGGCAATAAAAAATAAATATTTTTCATAATACTTTTCCTTAATTTTTCGTACACCGATAATTTTTATCAAAACTTCTATTAAAAAGTATGTTCCATAAAAAATTTTAGAAATTATTAAATAAAACAATACAAATAATTTATATTACTTATAAAAGGTGATAAGTATGCCAGAAACAGATTATTTAAAAATACCTCAAAATAGAATTGGGGCACTAATTGGAAACAAAGGAGATGTAAAAAAATCAATTGAAAAGGCTACTGAAACAATCTTAGATATTGATAGTGAAGACGGAACTGTTTACATCACCCCACAAGAAAACATGAGCGACCCACTTGGCGTATGGAATGCAAATCACATTGTAAAAGCAGTAGCTCGTGGATTTAATCCTGAAGTTGCTCTTAAATTAGTTGATGATGATATTTATTTAGAAGTCATAAAATTGCCATTATATATTGGAAAATCTAAAAATGCACTTTCTAGATACAAAGGGAGAATAATTGGGCAAAATGGAAAAACACGTGAAATAATTATGGATATGGCTGAAGTACAAATGGCCATATACGGAAAAACTGTTTCATTAATCGGTGAAATGGATAATATCATGATAGCTAAAGAAGCTATTGAAATGATTCTAAAAGGATCAAGACACAAATCAGTTTATTCTTTTTTAGAACGTAAAAAAGATGAATTAAAACTTAAAGAATTTAAAGATCTTGTTGGAATCAAGGACGATGAAATCGAATTTAAAGACGGGATCGAATTTGATGAAGAAATGATGAAATAGTAACATTTGAAAAAAAATGTTACTTAAACTTTTTTTACAATATTTTTTGAAGCAGCGCAATATTTTGCTTTGAAGTCAAAAATTCCAAAATAAATAGCAAAATATTATATACTTTACTTAGCATATATAGATAGTGTAATGAAAATATCATGTTTTCTACAATAAATTTATTACTTTTTTATCTATAACTTAGTCAAAACAGATAGAGTACTCTAAAAATATTACTTTTAAAATGCTCTCTGACTTGATTTAAATAAAAAATAGATTCATAAATAAATTATAAAATTTTGAGGAGGAAAAATTTGTCTCAACAAGCAAATGAACTCTTTGACAATTTCCAACAATTGACACCATCAGAGTTCTTTAGAAAAAACAAGCAAATGTTAGGATTCACCGGTAAAATCCGCTCATTAACAATTGTTTTTCACGAATTGATTACAAACAGTTTTGATGCAGCTGAAGAAGCAGGTATCCTTCCAGAAATCAATATTGAATTAAAAAGAATTGACAAAGAACATTACATTCTCAGACATTCAGATAACGGTCCGGGAATTCCTGAAGACTTTGTAATGCAGGTATACTGTAGTATGTTTGCAGGGTCCAAGTTCAGAAACATCCAATCAAGAGGGCAACAAGGTTTAGGTTGTAGTGGTTGTGTGCTTTTATCACAAATGACTACTGGTGAACCTGCCCGTGTAATCTCCTGTTATCAAGAGGGAGATGACCTCAAAGGAGTTAAAATGAAATTTAAAATGGATGTTAAGAAAAATAAAGGTATGTTAATGGAAAGAGAAGATTTCCCTGCAGAACATACTGGAGTTTGTATAGAATTACAATTCAAAGATGTTTCTTACTCTATGGCAGAACAGGGTGCTTTTGAATACATCAGAAGAACCATGATTGGAAACCCTCATGCAAAAATTACATTTAGAGACCCGACAGGACACAAATACATATTCAAAAGAGCTGCAAATATTGTTCCTATACTTCCAAAAGAGGTTTTACCACATCCAAAAGGAGTTAGTGCAGACGATATCCTATTTATGGCCAAACATACTGATAAAAGAAGATACAAAAGTATGCTAACCAGTTCACTTTCTAGAATGTCCAATAAGAGAGTAAACGAAATTGAGGAACTAACCGGTATTGACATGAATAAACGTCCAAAAGATATGACTTGGGCGGAAGCAGAAGCTATCGTAAACTGCTTCAAAAAAATGAAATTCATGGCGCCTCCAAGTAACGGACTTATACCTATCGGATCAGAACAAATTGAAAAAGGTATGAAACAAATTCTCAAACCGGAATTCATAGCTACACTTACAAGAAAACCTGTAACTTACGGAGGAGGTGTTTCTTTCATTATTGAAGCTGGAATCGCTTATGGTGGAGATTCAGGAAGAGTTGTAAATGAACAAAGAAAATCAGAGATTATGAGGTTTGCAAATAGAGTTCCATTAACCTTTGACCAAGGAAGCTGTGCAATTACAGAAGCACTGAAAAGTATTGATTGGAAACGTTATGGAATTAAAGACTTCGACAATTCCCCAGTTACTTTATTTGTAAATATTATTTCAACACAGGTCCCTTACCTTTCTACAGGAAAACAAAGTGTATCTCCAGAACCTGAAATTGTTCATGAAATAAGGCAAGCTACTATGACTTTAGCCCGTAAACTTCAAAAACACTTAAGAGCTAAAAAAGCTGCAAAAGAAAAAGCAATGCGTTCAAAAGTATTTGAAGACTACCTTCCAGTTATTATTGAAGAAGCTGCAAAATTAGGAGAAACTGCAATACCTGAATATAATCAGGTTTTAGCTAAAGTAACTAAAAGAGCTCTTGCTGAATTACTTGGTGAAAAAGTTGAAGAAGAGGAAGAAGAAGTAGAAGAAGAAGCATTGATTATGGAAGAACTTGATGAATTTGGATATGCTGTTGATGACGACCACAGTAATCTTAAAAACATTGAAGAAGACATTCCAGAATATGAAAAAGAAGAATAAACAGGTGATTTAAATGTCTGATGAAATAAAACAAAACCCAGAAGGTAAATCACATAAAGAACTAAGAAAAGAATATACCTTCAACAAGTTAAAAGGATTAGGTCAGGAAATTATTGAAGAAATCGAAAAACAAAAAGTTCCTTCTGTAAAAGTTCCTTCACGTGGTACTTCAAATATTGTTTATGATGAAGCAAAAAGATATTATGTTTTAGGAGACAGATACGGTAGAAGATCTCTTGGTAATGTAAAACAAATCAGAAAATTAGGACAAATGGTTTATGTAGCTAATTTCTGTAAAGATTTGGTTCAAAGGGAAAAAACAGCAACAATCAGGGAAATGTATTATGTTTCCGAAGGTTGGGGAATCAGTTTTAAAACACAACAGGAATCAAACATTGTTGGAGAAGATTTAGAAGTAACCTTAGGAACAACAAGGGAAGATTTAGGATTAATGCCAGAGGAAGATGGTGCCTCAGTATATGGTGATTTAACCTTAAAAGATGGTGATGTTGAAATTAATGCTTTAAAAGCTGGAAAATCAGGGTATACTATTTCACCAACAATTGACCAAGTAGATTTCCTAGACTGTAATGTAGACAGAGTTATTGCTGTAGAAACCATGGGGATGTTCCACAGGATGGTTCAGGAAAAAGCATATGACAGATTTAATACTTTAATTGTAGGACTTAAAGGACAGGCAGCTCGTGCTACAAGAAGATTTATTAAAAGAGTAAATGAAGAGTTACATTTACCAGTTTATATCTGTAACGACGGAGACCCTTGGGGATTCCATATTGCACAGGTAATTATTTCTGGCAGTGCAAAACTAGCTCACGTTAATCATGATTTAGCTACCCCTGATGCAAAATTTATGGGAGTAACAGCTAGTGATATTATCAATTATGATTTGCCAACAGATAATCTTAAAGACGTCGACGTCATGAGATTAAAAGAGTTAGCTAAAGACCCAAGGTATAAAAGTGATTTCTGGCAAACCGAAATTAAAAAAATGCTTAAGATTGGTAAAAAAGCAGAACAGCAATCCTTCTCAAAATATGGTCTTGAATATGTAGTAGATACATATTTCCCGGAAAAATTAGAGGCTATGGAATAAATTTATTCCTTAAAATTCAAGCAAATTTTTTAATTTGCTTTTTTCTTATTTTTTTATTTATTTAAGTTTATTAATTATTTTTTTAATTTAATAAAATCATTTTAACATTTTTTTAATTTTGCATTAAAAGATATATAAATAGCGGAATATTTTAAAAAGATATACTAACATTTAGTTTTGTTTGTGAAGCGAAAAAATGGAAGCTATAAGCTTTAAAGCTTTTCAATATTTTGTTGCAAATATTTTTAAATTTATTTATTTTGTGTTAATATTAACATATGCTACTTAAAGATAAAATCTTGAAATATAAAAAACAAAACTTTATACCCATGCATATGCCAGGACATAAGCGCAATACCAAACTTTTAGGGAAACAGTTTTTATACGATTTAGATATAAGTGAGATTAACGGATTTGACAATTTACACGATGCCAAAACTTGTTTGAAACAAATATCAGATTTTGCCTCCAAGCTTTATAGTTCAAAAAAAACTTTTTTGCTGGTCAACGGAAGCACATGCGGAATTTTAGCAGGCATACAGTCTTTAACAAAAAGCGGAGATAAAATCGTTGTTGCTCGTAATTGTCATAAATCTGTGTATAACGCGATAGAACTCTTTAGGCTATCTCCAACTTATGTTTATCCTAAAATAGATGAGTCAACTGGGATTTGCCTATCTATTACTGCTGAAGAGGTTGAAGAGGCGCTTAAAAAAAGTAATGGGGCAAAGCTTGTTGTTTTAACATCTCCAACTTATGAAGGTGTGCTTTCTAATATTTCAGAAATTGCAAAAGTTGTTCACAAGTATCATGCTTTATTATTTGTTGATGAGGCTCATGGAGCGCATCTTTACTTTAATCAGAACTTTCGTGGGGGAGCAATAAATAATGGGGCAGATTTGGTTGTTCATAGTCTTCACAAAACTCTTCCAGCATTAACTCAGTGCGCTCTTCTTCATGTCTGTACCGATAAGATTGATTGCACTAAAATTTCAAATTCGCTTTCTATATTTGAAACTAGTAGCCCATCTTATATTTTATTGTCTTCAATAGAAGAGTGTTTACATTTTGTAAGCAAAAATAAAACTAGATTTGACCAACTTTTAAAAAACTTGGAATTGTTTTATAAAAACACAGACAAACTAAAAGCTTTAAAAATCTTAAAATATGAAGATTTGAACAACGCTTTTGAGGTGGATAAAACTAGAATAGTGGTTTTGACTAATCAAAGTAATATTACAGGGACAAAACTTGCTTCGCTACTTAGAAAACATAAAATAGAAATTGAAATGGCTTGTTCAAATTATATTGTTGCCATCACAAGCGTGTGCGATAACAAGGAAAATTTGCTTTTTTTTGCAAATGCACTAGTTGAAATAGACAGTAAACTAAAACCAGCTATTTCAACAAAAAAATATAGGTGTATTAAACTGCAAACCAAACATCAACCATGTGAGGTGTTATCAGCAAAACAAATTGATTTTGATAAAAGTGTGGATAAAATATCCGCGGAATATGTTTTTGTTTATCCACCTGGTATTCCTTTTATTGTGAAAGGTGAACAAATTTCAAAAGAAGTTATAGATTATGTGTATGAATTGAAAAAAAGCGGCTTGGAAATAAAAAGTACCTTTTCAGATCTTCCTGACAAGATTTATGTTAAAAATTCTTGACAAGTTTGTTTGTGATATGTAATATAATATTATCTGAAGATTTGTCTGAAAGTGCCTTTGGCTCATTCAAGCAAAACTGATGTTTATTCAAACAGGAAGTGCTTGAGGAATCAAGCATATTGCGATAGCAATAATAAATGTGAGTGAAGCGAACATTTTACTTCCTATAGTTTATATTTAATAATAAAAGAGGGAATACCATGAAGAGAATCCAGACATTAAAAACAAGAGATTTGAAATCAAGCTTAACAAATGGTGGTTGTGGTGAGTGCCAAACTTCATGTCAATCAGCATGCAAAACATCTTGCGGCGTTGCAAATCAAAAATGCGAAAATTGTAACGTTTAATTTTTTTTCAAAATATTTATAAGCGCCGTTTTATCCTATTTTGGATAAGCGGCTTTTCTATATAATTATAGATTAGCAAGGTGCATTGCGTTTTGCAAAATTATAGCCCGCAGTAAAATCGATTGCGGTTAGCAAACGGCAATAAACTTGATTATAGTAAAAATTAACTATTTTAAGTTTATATGCTTTTATTTAACAGGAGATAAAATGATTCATCAATTCAAATTAAATGGTTATAATATTGTGCTAGATCCTTGTAGCGGAAGCGTGCATAATGTAGATGAACTTGCATATGACGTTATAGAATTATATAAAAAACATAGTTCCGATGAAATTGTAAAGCTTTTGCTAAAAAAATATGAGAAAAATAATGAGGTTACAAGGCAAGAAATTTTAGATTGTTTAGAAGATGTAAAACAACTGGAACAAGAAGGCAAACTTTTCACTAAAGATGTTTATGAAAATTTTGCTTTTGATTTTAAAAAAAGAAACACAATCGTAAAAGCACTATGCCTTCATGTGGCTCATACTTGTAATTTAAATTGCGAATATTGTTTTGCTAGTCAGGGGAAGTATCATGGGGACAGGGCATTGATGTCTTTCGAAGTGGGAAAAAGAGCATTGGACTTCTTGATTGAAAATTCTGGATCAAGAAAAAATTTAGAGGTGGATTTTTTTGGTGGTGAACCACTTATGAATTGGCAGGTTGTCAAAAAACTTGTTGAATATGCTAGAAGTATAGAAAAAAAATATAATAAAAATTTTCGTTTTACCTTGACGACTAATGGCATGCTAATAGATGATGATGTTATAGAATTTTCAAATAAAGAAATGTCCAATGTAGTTCTTAGCTTAGACGGTAGAAAAGAAATAAACGACTATTCAAGAAAAACAATTGCCGGCGTTGGAAGTTATGATATAATTGTTCCTAAGTTTAAAAAACTTGTAGAAGCTCGTGGCGGAAAAAATTATTATATGCGTGGTACCTTCACTCACAGAAATGTAGAATTTACAAAGGATATTTTACACATGGCAGATTTGGGCTTTAAAGAACTTTCCATGGAACCCGTAGTCTGCGACCCTAATGATGAATTTGCCTTGCGCAAAGAAGATTTGCCAATTTTGAAAGAGCAATATGAACTTTTGGCAAAGGAGATGATAAAGCGCAATCAAGAGGGTAATGGCTTCACGTTTTATCACTACATGATAGACCTAAAAGGAGGTCCATGTATTTATAAACGCATTTCAGGTTGTGGAAGCGGAACCGAGTATATGGCAGTTACTCCTTGGGGAGATTTGTATCCTTGCCATCAATTTGTTGGTGATGACAAGTATAAGCTTGGTGATATTTTTAATGGTGTTACTAATACAGAAGTAAGAGATAAATTTAAGTTTTGTAATGCTTACGCACGTGAAAAGTGTAAAGATTGTTGGGCCAAGCTTTATTGCAGTGGAGGTTGTGCGGCAAATTCTTATCATTCATCAGGTGACATTACTGGTGTTTATGAATATGGTTGTGAACTTTTTAAAAAGCGCATAGAATGTGCAATAATGATTAAGGTGGCAGAAGAATTTAAGAACTAATAAAAGTATGTATTGATTGAACAGACTGAAGACAATCGTCACGAGCCATAAATTTGAAGTCTAATTTATTAGCAGTATTTACTGTAAAATGTCCAAAACAATCATTTAAGACAACTAAGATTTGAGCATTTTCCGTGCCTTGCCTCGCTCTCTCTTCAGTCTGAGTTTTTTGTCTACACTTTGAATTAAATTATATTTATTATTTTTATAAAAGAACGATAAGATGGTGCACCCCATTTTATTTGTTCTTTTTTTTTCTGTTACAATTTTAATTTAAACGTAAAACAAATTGAAAACATTGGTAATATTTGTAGCTCATTATAAATTCAATATTGACGTATTGACATATTTGTATTAAAATAAAATCAATTATGGAAAATAGTAGGTTAAAGAATTATTTGGAAAACGCCTTATTAATTAAGGTAAATGATTTTTTTGCGGTAAAAATTTCAACTCAATTAAAAGATAGTTTAAGTTCTATTTTCGATGAGTCAATAAATGCAATGGGGAAAATTGCATTAAATTTGGCTAACTTAAATATAAAATATCCTAATTTAAAAAATCCTAAATTTTATGCTTACATTGTGCCAAACGAAAATTTTAAAGAATATTTAGACTTTCCAGAACAATTTAATGTTAAAGGCGGAGGCAAACCTGTCGAGTGTTTTGAAGAAGATGGCTTCAATTGTGCATATGGGATGAGCGTAAATATGTTGCAAGGTTTTGTAAATCCTCCTATGCATAGGCATATTAATCATATTCACGAATTTGCACATTTGATTCAAAGCGAATTCTTTATGAATAGAATATTAGGTGAGGGCTTTGCTGATGCCTTTTGTTTTTACACACTTGGGTTTGAAGATAAGTTTTTGCCATTCAACCAAACTATTTGTCAATTAAAAAATGATGACATTTTTTCAGTGAAGCAGCTTATGGAATTTCAAAAGAATGGAAGTTTTGATTTTAAGAGGGGCACAAGCCAATACAATATGTGTTCCTTCCGTCTTTCATACATTTCTTCATATTTGTTTGTAAGAGCATGTTTGGAAAAAATTGAAAAAATTTATAAGTGCAATAGGTTTCAAGCAACACAAAAGTTTTTAGATATTATGTTTGAGATAAAATCATTTGGTTTTAATATGTTTTGTGAATTGTCAGATAAACTTGGCTTTGATAAAAATATTTTAATTAACACAAATCAAGAACAGTTAAAGATAATTGAAAAAATTAAGCTTTTAAATAAGGGAAACAATGGAAAAAGTTTTGAAAACGAAGTTGCAAAACACCATACCTCTTTGTGAGGAAAGAAAAGTTTGCTAATGCGTGACTTATCACATTATTTATTTAAAGTATTACTTATTATATCATCAATGTCAATATCTTGATGTATGAAGCATTTTATGTTAAACTTTTAATATGAAAAAACAAAAGAAAAAGCATGAAATATTCAAGATTGGAAGGTTTTATAAAAAATA
Source organism: uncultured Clostridia bacterium (assembly GCA_937992055.1). Lineage (GTDB taxonomy): Bacteria > Bacillota > Clostridia > Christensenellales > UBA1242 > CAJKWP01. The sequence goes on from CALKLQ010000051.1 coordinate 12,536, forward strand.
CATAAAATTTTTATTATTAACCTTGTTGTTTAGTGGAACTTATACAGTTCTTGCCGTTTTGTCTGGCAATTTATTGGATTCATTTACCTATTTTGTAGCTTCTCTATTTTGAATTATTTAGGGTGTTTTTACAACGCATTATTAAATAGTAATGATGATATTATATAAAAAATTATAAAACCCATAATGGAGATAATATGACATTAAATCAAGCAGTATCAAAAAAGGTAAGAGAAATTTTAAAAGAGAGAAAAATGACGCAATATAGATTGGAACAAAATGCGGGTATAAGTCATAGTACAATGAAATCTTTTTTGAACGGAAAGTATAAAAGTTGCAATTTAACTACCATTGTTTTAATTATTCGTGCATTCAATATGACTGTGGGAGAATTCTTTTCCGATCCTATTTTTGAGAGCGATGATTTGATTGTTGAATAACTTTTAATTTTAAAATTTTTATTTAAAAATGGGAAATGAGTTGTTTTAACAAAAATAAATAAAATTGAATATTATTAAAAAATGTATTTGCAAAACCAAAATTATATGATATAATTAACATGCTTAAAAATTTTTTTTGGCAAGGTGCAATTGAATTTGTTAGATTGAGTCTTGATAAGGATAATAAGCTATAAAATCAAATTGCACGACTATTATTAATTTTTAAAATAAGCACTCATAGCTCAGCTGGATAGAGCGTTGCGCTACGGACGCAAAGGTCTGGGGTTCGAATCCCTATGGGTGCACCATGTGCGGATATGGCGGAATTGGCAGACGCGCTGGATTTAGGTTCCAGTCCGAAAGGGTGGGGGTTCAAGTCCCTTTATCCGCACCATATAGAAAGATGCAAAGTATTAATACTTTGTGTCTTTTTTATTATAAAAAAGTGCCTAAAATAGGCACTTTTAAACATATTGATTTTCAAATCCCCCTTTCCGCTACTTAAATTTTAGGCAAAAATTTAGTTTTGATTTTTTGATTTTTATGGTCAAAAAGTTTTGATTATTTTTGATTATTTCAAAAATTTTGATTTATTTTGATTATTCAAAAAAATAAGAAATAATCAAAACTAAATCACCTTGTGCCAGTTAAGACAGCTTATTTTTTATAAATTTCAGGCAATCCATCATCTAACAAATCTATTAAAATATTGTTTTCTTTCAAATAATTTCTGACGCAAGTTTTATAGTCTTCTGCAGTTGGCTCTTTGTTAAATCTGTTTAACAACTTCATTTCATCAAAAATATTAGGCGTTAACTCTTCCATATAAATTGCCACTTGTAATTCAAATTGTAATTCTCTTAACGCCTTTATTCTTTCAACGATTTCCTTCACTTTGTCTTCTCTTATCATAAACACCTCCAAAATGTTTGTCGTGTTGTAACTTAAATAAAATTCTTTTGCAAGTGATTTGAAAATATTTATTAAAAATAATGTCAAATGAAAAGTTTTATGCTATAATACATTGAAGCTACAAAGGAGTAATTATGAGTAATTTATTAAGAGCAATTATTAATATTTCAAATTGTACCAATAGGCAAACAACAAATTTTTATAAAAGTAGAGTTAGAGCGAATAATATGGGTGAGGCTTTAGAAAAATATATTAAAGATGCATTTTGTAATACCTTTGATGTTGTAGATGAAAATAAATTAAATGAAGAGTATTCAAAACATTTTTCATATTTAGGAAATCAAAACAACCCTCCTGATATAATATTAAAAAATGGTGATGCCATTGAAGTGAAAAAAGTTGAATCAGTTGGTTCTATCCCTCTAAATAGTTCTTATCCAAAAGATAAATTATTCGCTAACAGCCCAATGATTACAAATGATTGTCGAAATTGCGAAAGATGGACAGAAAAAGATATTATTTATGCTGTTGGAGTAGTTGATAAAAATAATAACACTATAACACATATGTGCTTTGTTTATGGTGAGGATTACGCCGCCAATCATGAAATTTATGAAAGAATTAAAAATACAATTAAAAATGGGGTTAATTCAATTGCAGATGTAGAATTTGCTGAAAGCAAAGAATTAGGTCATGTTAATAAGGTTGACCCACTAGGAATTACATATTTAAGGATTCGTGGTATGTGGGGTATTGAAAATCCATACAAGGTTTTTCAATATATTTATAATAAAAAAAATGATGGAACAGATTTTTTTGCATTAATAAACGAAGATAGATATAATTCATTTCCAAAAGAAGATATAATCGAATTGGAGAACTCTGATAAAATTATAATTGAGAATTGTAAAATAAAGGACCCAAACAATACTGCAAAATTAAAAAATGCAAAATTAATAAGGATTGAAAACAAATGAAAATTGTAAGTCTTTTTTCAGGTGCTGGTGGTCTTGATTTAGGGTTTGAACAAGCAGGGTTTGAAATCATATATGCAAACGAATATGATAAATCTATTTGGGAAACATATGAAAAAAATCATAATGCTTTTTTGGATAAAAGAGATATAAGAGAGATAAAATCAAGGGAAATCCCAGATTGTGATGGAATAATTGGTGGACCTCCTTGTCAAAGTTGGAGTGAAGCTGGAAAAATGAAAGGCTTCGCTGATGCAAGAGGACAATTGTTTTTTGAATTTATTAGAATTTTAAAAGATAAGCAGCCTTTGTTTTTTGTCGCTGAAAATGTTGTTGGAATGCTCTCTTCCACTCATGGAGATGCTGTACAAAATATAATTAAACATTTTGAAGATTCAAATTATGATGTAACATTGACGCTTGTAAATGCTAGTAATTTTGGTATTCCGCAAGACAGAAAAAGAGTTTTTTATATAGGCTTTCGAAAAGACCTTAAAATAAAAAATTTTCAATTAAATTTGGAAAAACAAAATAAATCAACATTAAAAGATGCAATATGGGATTTAAAAGATACTGCTATGTCTGCAAAAGTATTAAACAAGACAAATGCTAATGAATGTATTATTCCTAATCACGAATATATGACCGGCAGTTTCTCTTCAATATATATGTCAAGGAATAGAGTTCGTTCTTGGAATGAGCCCTCTTTCACAATCCAAGCAGGAGGAAGACATGCCCCAATTCATCCTCAGGCACCCAAAATGTTATTTGTAGAACAAAATAAAAGGATTTTTGTTCCAGGCAAAGAAAATTTATATCGCAGATTAAGTGTTAGAGAATGTGCAAGAATTCAAACATTTCCAGATAATTTCATATTTTACTATAAAGATGTCGCAGATGGTTATAAAATGATAGGAAATGCAGTGCCGGTAAAGCTAGCAAAACAAGTTGCTGATTTAATTATGAAAAAATTGAAAAAGAATTAAAACAAATATGGAAAGATTAATTAAAGAAATTGAAAGTATGTTAAATGAAAATCATGATTATGCTAACTTGTTTATGGCTTTATCAATGATTGATATTTGTGCTAAAATTGAATTTCCCAACATGAAAAAACAAAGTATAAACGGAATTTCCTACAATAATTATATGAAATGGTTAGATGAATTTTATATTCCATTATACGAGAGAGATGTCAAAGACCCAATTATTAATTCAAACGATATATATTCACTGAGGTGCAAAGTTTGCCATGAGGGAACTTTAAACATTGGGAATAATAACTTATCAAGCGTAATTTTATCAAAAGGTCATAGTCATAGAAATGTTTGTACAGTTAGTAATGGCAAGGTTGTAATCATACAAAAGCAGTTAAACATTGATATGTTTATAAAAGAAATTATTAATGCTATTAAGCTTTGGCTTTCAAAAACAAGCAAAAATGTAATTTTAGATTTTGATATTCAAGTTGGGAAATTTTCATCAGCTAATTTAGATGGATTACAAGTCTTTCATAATATAGAATAAAGTTAAAAAACATTATGCATTATAATTATATTAATATATTTTGAGGTGATATTTACATATGAAAAAAATTTTTACAGTATATGGTGCTATTTCTACTATTAGTTATTTAATTAGACAGTTTTGTACACCAAATCCATTTGAAAATTTGCCTTGGGTTTTTGCTACTGGGTTTAATTGGGTTTTTGGCATAATTCTTTTTCCTGTTTCTTTTTTTATCGTAGGGTTAATTTATATTCCAGGTGAATGCCCATGGGCTGGAAGCTTAGCATATTTTTTAATTTATTTTTGTATAGCTTTTTTAGTTTGTGGATTTATGTTATATGGGCTGGTTTGGTGGATGTGGACACTACTTGGTCTATTTGTCGCTGCTATAATAGCACTGATAGTATGGAGACTATTTAGACAATTTGCCTAAATATAATATGGAAAATAATTTTCTTTAATTTGTTATTTCGCAAAAACAAACACAAAAATAATCAAATCGCATAATCAAAAAATAAAATCAAAATGTCGCAAAATCAAAAATAAAAAAGTACATTATGTAGTGTAATTACACTAAATTAACTAAGATATTTTTATTAAAAGAGCATAAATCAAATGCTCTTTTTTAAATTTTTTTGTATATTAATTCTGCTACTTTAATTCCATCTATTGCGCTAGACATTATTCCTCCAGCATAGCCAGCACCTTCGCCTACCGGATATATTCCTTTTATATTTGTTTCGTAGTTTTCATCTCTTACAATAGTTAAAGGGCAACTACTTCTAGACTCAATTGCGATGAGTAAATTTTCATCTTTTGCAAAATTTTTTATTTTGTTATTCAAAAGAGGGATTCCAACTTTTAATGTGTTATAAACAAAATCTGGTAAACAGTTTTTAATTTGTGTCATAGTGACGTTAGGTTTGTATGTGGAAGAAATGTTTTCAACTATTTGTCCATTTAAAAATTCGCCAACTGTTTGAGCTGGTGCATTAAAATTTTTTCCGCCCAGTTCAAAAGCAAGCCTTTCATATTTGGCTTGAAATTCAATACCTGCAAGAGGATGGGAGGAAGGATAATCTTGAGGAGTTACATTTACTAAAAGTGCGCTATTTGCAGTTTCTTTATCTCTTGCAAACTCACTCATTCCATTAGTTACGATTTCATTTTCATTACTGCTTGATGCAACAACAACTCCGCCAGGACACATGCAAAAGGTGAAAAGACTTCTTCCGTTGGGTAGATGAAACGCTAGTTTGTAGTCAGCAGGTGGGAGTGATTTGTTGTAGTTTTCTCCATATTGAGAAATATTAATATCATTTTGTTTTTGTTCTATTCTAACACCCATTGCAAAAGGTTTTTGTTTTAAATAAACCTTTTTATTATGCAAAAGACTAAACACCTCTCTTGCGCTATGTCCAACACATAAAAGTAAATGATTTGTTTTAAAATTCATAATTTCATTTGTTTTTAAATTTATAACGTCAATGCTTTTTAAAGTGTTTTCATTTGTATAAAAATCAATAAACTTATGTGAAAAAAGAATCTGCCCTCCTAATGAAATGATTTCTTTTCGTAAGTTTTTAACAACAACTTTTAAATTGTCGCTTCCTATATGCGGTTTGGAAAGGTAGGTTATCTCTTGTGGTGCGCCGAAATTATAAAATTCATTTATAACTTTTTTACAATAAATGCTATTAAGATTTGTGTTAAGTTTTCCATCACTAAAAGTTCCAGCTCCGCCTTCGCCAAATTGAATGTTTGAGTGTTTGTCAAGTTTTCTTTGACTCCAAAAAAGGTTTACATCTTTTTCACGTTCTTCAACACATTTGCCCTGTTCAATAACAATAGGGCACAAGCCCATTCTAGCCATAGCAAGCGCTGCGAACATGCCACTTGGACCAAAGCCTATTATAATAGGGGAGAGAGGCATGGACTTTTTTTGATAATTAAACCTAGATTTGTCTATTTCGTATTTAAATTTTTTGTATTTATTTTCTAACTTTGGTGAAAGATTTACACCAACAATTAAAGAATAAAATAGGTTTGGTTTATATCTTGCATCCACAGACTTTTTAATTATTTCAAAAGAATTTATTTCTTTTGGCGAAATATTTAATTTTTTAGCGCATTTTTTTATAATATTTTCATTATTAAATTGATTTATTTCGAGTTTAATTTGTTCAATTTTTATCATAAACTTTCACCAACAATTTTTCCGCTTGTCCATGCCCATTGCAGATTATATCCACCGCAAATACCATCTACGTCACATATTTCTCCGCATAAGTAAAGATTTTTACACTTTTTGCTTTCTAAATTCAAGCTTAAATCTTGCAAGTCAACTCCTCCAGAAAAAACTTGATTATTTTGATAGCAGTCGACAACCTCAAATTGCATATTTTTGATTTGTTTGGTTAAATTATGTATTTCATTGTTACTTAGAGCCAAAGATGAACGATTTTCATCAATTTTAACTCTATTTAAGATTTCATAGGCGATTTCTCTAACAAAAAGCCCATCAAAAAATTTATTTATGCTTAAATTTAATTGCTTTCTTTGAAATAATAAATTGTAAACTTCCTCATAATTTAAATTTGGTAAAAGGTCTAAAGAAATTAGTCCTTTATAATTATTTACTCTAGAAAATATAGTTGATAGATTAAAAATGCAAATTCCACTTATGCCATTTTCTTTAAATAGAACCTCACCAACTTCGCTTCTAGATAGACCAAAAGTATTAGAGGCAGTTACTTTAACATTATTAAGTTTTATATTAGCTAAATTTTTTGAGCTTTTTGCTTTTAAAGAAACAAGACTAGGGGAAAAAGCCTTAAAATTTATGTTTAATAATTTTAGTACCTTTAACATGCTGTTTCCGCCTGTTGCAATTACCAACTTCTTGCAACTAAAATTTCCTTTTGTTGTGTCTAAAATAAAATCATCTTGTTTTTTTATAATATTTGTAACTTCTGTATCAAGTTCCACATTAATTTTTCTTTTTTCAACTTCATTTTTTAAAACGTCAACAACACTTTTTGCACTGTTAGACAGGGGATAAGCTCTTCCTTGTTCATCAAAATAGGTTTCCAATCCAATTTTTTTAAAAAAGTCTAAAGTTTGTGCTGAATTAAATCTGTTTAAATAAGTTTGTATATTTTGATTATAGTGTTCATTTAAAACATTTTTATTTGTTAAATTGCATTTTCCATTTCCTGTTGCCAAAATTTTTTTCGCCAGTTTATTTTGATTGTCTATGATAGTTATTTTTTGATTTTGTGGGCAGAAAAGAGAACATATGGTTCCACTAGCCCCGCCACCTATAATAATTACATCAGAATATTTCATATTTCACCTATGAAAATTTTATCATATAATTAAAAAATAGTAAACTTTTGAACAATATAATTAGTAGATTGAATACGTTGTAAAAATTTGATTCAAATTTTTTGCTTCTTAGAAGAATCTCTTTGCTAACGCAAAGCAAGGTATTTTTGTGACAGTGATTTATAAGATTCAAATCATTAAAATTTCCAATCTATTTTAAGTTTATTTATTATAACTCAATAATTTTTTAGTTTTAATATGCAATTTTCTACGAAGTGAGTTGTTGTAATATATTTTATCATTTTTTGAATGCTTACTATAATTAAAAAAAATCCAACTCAAATGAGCTGGATAGTTTGGAGGCACCACCCGGATTTGAACCGGGGCATAAAGGTTTTGCAGACCTCTGCCTTACCACTTGGCTATGGTGCCAAAGTTACTGATTTAATTTAGCATAATAATTTTTTCTTGTCAATAAAATTTTTAAGTGTTCTAAATAAATATATGACGAATTGAAGTTTTTTGATAAATTTCAATCTTGTTTTTTAAAAGTAATTGTGATAAACTTAATTAGAGGGAAACATGACAAAAGTAATAAAAGAATTAATAGAACCAACAGATTTATCAAACACAGATGAGTATCAAAACCCAGGTGATGCAAGCTTTAACACAAAAGACCTTATTTTTTTAGATTCATATTATGACGAAGTTCTTGAAAGAGATGAAAGCCGTGAAGCAAGAAGAATATCTCCAACAGACTGGGCGTTAGCAAACGGAGCTTATCAAGATAGAGATAGGGTAACTTCATCAGGCAAGAAGGGCACTTGTTGGACGTGGCTGCGTTCCGCCTATTCTGAGTACAATACATTTGTGATAGGCAGTGACGGCGACCGTAATCATGTATCTATGAAGGATAAGAATGTCGCAGTGAGTTCAGCATTGCGTCTAAATTTAGCAACATTTCTCTCTGCGCGTAATTCATTTGCAAGTTCATTTAAAACGAATGTGGCAAAAGATGGAAAGATAAAAGTAACAATGGAGTTGGGGTTTTATCCCAAGAGTTATGCTGGGTATAAAATAAATGAAGAATTAGAAGAACAATTACAATTATTTAGAATAAAAAAAATAGGCAAAGATTATACAGGAAGATACGAAGGTGCAAGGGTTTTAAATTTTGAAGCATATGAGTATAAAGGAGAAAAATACGTTAGAGCGAAAATAAAAAGCTATAGCGATAAAAATTGTTTTTCCGACGGAAGTAAGGTAAAAGATGGGGAATATGGTTGGTTTAAGATAGAGCCAATAGTATGGGAGATAAGGAACTGGAAAGATTTGCCA
>CALKLQ010000052.1 GCA_937992055.1 uncultured Clostridia bacterium
GCTTTATGACATTGAAGGAGCAGGTACTTGGGTTATTCGAATGACGGAAACGACTTTTGAACTTGCGGAAGCAATAAAAGTTGATGGCAAATATGAAACTACAACAGATTATGAATTATTTAATTTAAACGCAAATACGTTAGAAGGGAATCATTTAAATTTATATGTTAATCCAGATGATACAAGTGAAGTGTATTTGTATTACGACACAATGACAAATTTATTAGTTTATGGCGGAATTGAAGCATCAAGAATTAATGAAGAAGATGTTTCTGTTCACACTCATACTTATGGTGAATGGCAAGTAGTAACGGCTGCAACTTGCACTGAAGAAGGACAAGAGCAACGATTATGTAATTGTGGGGAGAGCGAAACAAGAGTAATTTCTCCTTCCCACACATATACTGATTCAAGTTATGATTACTTAAACAATATATTGACTTGTTCAGAATGTGGTTATACTGAACCTATTGCTTATCAATCTTCTAATTTAAAGTACGCAGGATATACAAGTAGCGGCGAACTCACATCTACATCACCAGCTTACTATATTGTTAATACTTGTACAACTGGTACTATTACTGATTATAAAGATACGACAAAGGTTTTTGTTCCAAAAACATATCTTAATGCACCAATACAAAAAATAAAGTCAACGGCTTTTGGTTATGTTAAAAATATAACATACGTTTATGTGTCAGACGGAATAGAAATAGATGCAAATGCCTTTAAAAAATGTTATGATTTGCATTTCTTATCGCTTCCAGCTAGTGCAAGATTAACAAATTTAAATTTTACTGATTGTCCTTCAGACTTAGTTGTTTATTACAGAGAAATAAGCGAAGAACAAATATATGGATGTGATGGATGTTATTTCTATGATACACAACCTGAGCCTAATAAATTATTAGAAGATGGGTATCAAATAGAAAATGGGCAAATTTATTTAATTAATGGAATATACGATGAGGAATATAATTTAAATGTTACTTCGAAAGAGTTACTAAATTATGTTGTTGGTTGGGTAGATGACGGAACAAATTTATTCTATAAAGGGCAATTAGCTTGGACAACTAATGTTAGTACATTTGTATATTACTTAGAAGATGGAACTATCTTATTTTGGGATGTAAATGTTGGGCTCATAAGAATTGAACTAAACGAAAATAATGAGATATGTTTGCACGAAAGTATGTCTTTTAATTCAATTTTTCAACAATAAATTATTCAATTATTTATCAGATTTAGTTGTGTATTAGAGAGGGGCATAATAAATGTTTTTAATTAGGTGGATATTTATAATAATTAAATTAATTATTGAAATAGCATTTTTGCCTATAATGTTGGCTGGAATATTGCTATTACTGCCTATTTTAATAATTTTAAAATTAATTAATTTAGATAAACCTTTTTTAAATTGGTTAAACTTTCACGATACAAAATCTTTTCAGAGTGCATGGGAATTAATAGATGATGCAAATTCTATACAAATATCAGGAAAACGAAGGCGTGGAAAATCTAAATTTGCTGTATTTTTAGCGATTGCAGCGCATCATCATAAAAAGTTATTTAACATAATGAATGATTATGTTAAAAGCAGAAATCAGAAAGGTTTTGATTTGCCTTATCCGGATACACCAGTTTGTGCAAATTTAGGAATAGATTTACAACTTCCAGGCGAAAAGCCAGTTAGAAATTATGGACTTGAGATTGAAGATTTTGGTGTTCCAAATGGTCAAAGACAAGTTCCTAGATTATATAGAGGTATGGTTATTGTTCAGGATGAAAATGGTAGTGTTTATGATGGAAAAGATGGCGCAATGCCGCCTTATTTGGAAGAAGGTTTGCGAAAGCAAGGTCATCATAAATTGACTGTTATTGGAACAAATCATAACGTAGTTTCTTTAAGTATTCGTTTAAAGAATCTAGTTGAAGTTTGGTTTCATATTCCAAAAGTTACTTATTCTTGGTGTTATTGGTGGCTTAAGAGAGATAGTAATGGCAAATTAAAATTTATAAAAATACCATTTTTAACAGTATTTAAAACTTGGTATTATTCAGATTTTAATCTTGCTGTTGCTAATAAAAGACCGTTATTACCATATATTTCTCCAAAGTTAAATATTTTTAAGAGATTATTTACTTTAGGCGGAAATGAAATTGTTGAAGGTGCAAGATTTAGAAAATTTAGATTTTGGGGTGACATAATGTCACATTATGATTGTGAAGAGAAGGAATATGCTTTTGAAAGAAAGTTGACTTCTTTAACAATTATTAAAGATAAATATCCTAAAATCGACCGTTCTACTCCAGAAGGAATAGAACTTTTGAATAAAAAATTTTGTGTAATTCGAGCAGAAAATTCGAGAAAACAAAAGCCGAAAAAGTCGTAAAGCAATATTTTAAAAGGCTTGCCTTAAAATTTGCGTCGACTTTTCGGCGGTCGAATTTAAATTTAAAAGGAATTCATTATGGAGTTAGATAGATTAATGCAATATGAAATTAAAAGCGGATTAGAATATAAAAATTTATCCGCATAAGCGCGCTTTAGCGCGCTAAAAAATGCCTTAAAAAGCGTAAACAACTTAAAAAATATAAAAAACTTAATTAAAAGGAGGTAGAACAATGAACCCATTGTATGAAATTCGAGTAAAACTTGGCAAGACGCAAGAGGAAATGGCAAGTTTTATTCAAAAAAAGACACTTAGGAAAACTGACCAGCAATGCGTATCGAAATGGGAAGCGTCCGTTAGAGTTCCACATTATATTATTATTAAAGCATATGCAGAACTCGCACGTTGTGACCCAGAGCGATTGGCGCAAGTATTAAACAGACTCAAAAACGAAAATTTAATAAAGAAAGGAGCATAATTTTATGATTATAGATGATAAGACTATAAAATTAAAAAATAAAAAATTAAAAAAAGATAAATTGCGCGAGCGTTGGGATAAAAGAAGAATCAGAAAAAGAACTAAAAAGATTATTAAAATGTTGCGCAAATTATATATTCGTAACAATGATGTAAATGTTCAACTCGATAGTACGTTAATTTCTTTTGATTTAAAACCTGTTCTTGATGAAATGGTTGCTTCTAAGCTAATAACTTATTATTATCAAGGCTCAATCTTCAAAATTAAGATTTTAACGGCTGAAGATATCTTTAATATGGAAAAACCTTACAAAAAATCTTTGACGACAGCCAATATTGAGAAGTTGGATAAACTAGAAACCGTGGAAATTAATTTAGATTTAGGAGAATCTGAAGGGGTGGAAGATGTCAACTTATTTGAAGAACATTAATAAACAAATAAACTACACAATTGACCATATATGTTTTGAAGGCCCTAAAGATGATGAACTTGAAAGGGCAATTAGAACTCTTCGCTTATTGCGTTCAATACAATTGGAACAACAAGCGATAAATGCGCTTGACAAACAAAATAAGCGCAAAAACAAATTAACCGCTTAACAAGCGTAGGAGGAAAATATGAGAACAAATGCAGTTCACTATTTTCCCCACAAACTTGACTGTAATTTTATAGACTTAGTCGAAGCGAAATTCGGAATAATAGGTTATGCAATAATAAATAAGCTTTATGAAAGAATTTATTTCGAAGAAGGCTATTATATGAATTTTAATGACGATATTGGCACTATCTTAGCATGCAAACTGGGCGTGAAGAAAGGGCTCGTGTCTGACTTGGTGCGTTTGGCGTTAGCAAGAAATTTTTTTGACAAATCACTTTACGAGAAATATCAAATTTTAACATCAGAAGATATTCAATTAACATATCTTGAAATTGTTAAAAAGCGTAAAGTTTTGATTTTGGACGAAAGATACTTGCTTGCCTCGTCATTGCAAATTTATGAGAAAAGGTCAAAAAGTGGGGAAAAAGTAGAAGAAAAAGTAGTCAATTCTGAACAAAGAAAACAAAACGAAACAAAAGAAAATTCTAGTTTGTTATATATAGATAATAAAGCAACATTTTTAGAAGGGAATGCATCTGAAAACACAGATATATCGCAAAATGTGGATAATGATGTGGACAATTTCAAAGTTCCTGAAACAGATGAAACATTGATTGATTTATCTCAAATTAAGTATGCAAATAAGAAAGTAATTAATTTAGATGATTTCGATAAATGGACAAAAGAAGAATTTTCAAAAAAGATTATTGATACTTTTTACGATGTATCAGGTATGAAAGAAAAATATAAAAGCGATTTGCAAATTATCTGCGATTCATTTTATATCGGATTAACTCTAAAAAAGACTATAAAATTAAGCAATAATCGTTTTGTAAATAAAGAATTGATTAAATTTAAAATTGAGCATTTATCTTCTGAAGCATTTTGCAAAATTCTTAATATAGAGAAGCTTTCAATGCAGAATGTTAAAAACAAAAATATTTACATATTAGGAATGTTAAATAATATGGTGAATGTTAATGACCCAATATGTTCAATTTGTGGTGCAATAACTGGAGATGTTGAAGAATATTATTCTCTGTCAAGAAAAGAAAATATAAATATCTGCAATTATTGCTATGAAAGTAAAGAGTACATGCGTTACATGTAATTTTAAAAATATAAATTAAGGAGTAGTTATGGAAGAAGAGAGATATACAATAGAAAATTTAGACACAATTTTGAAAAAGTATGGAGGGGAAGATGAAAAAAGGAAAAGTTGAAAGAAAATATAAGATTCAAAAAATGAACTATCTAAAAGATATGTTATTAACTGGAGATTATGAAATACCAGTAGTAAACAAACAATTTAAAACTTTAAATATCGATAAAATCATACCTTTTAATTATTTTAATACTTGCAAAAGGCCTGAAGAGTATTATCTACATTTTTACATAGATGATTATCAATTTGAAAGAGTTTATTCTAATCCTGATAAATACATAGAAATATTATCTAAATTTAAAGGAGTAATTGGGCCAGACTTTAGCGTGTTAAGTGATATGCCATTATGTTTGCAAATTTATAATGATTTTAGAAATAAATTTTTGATGGCATATTTTCAATCTAAAGGTATAAAAGTTATACCTAATGTAACCTGGGGGGATTGTAAAACTTATAACTGGTGTTTTGATGGATTACCCAAGCAATCATTACTTGCTATTTGTAGCAATGGTTGTTTAAAAAAGTTATCTAAAGAATTATTTATCCAAGGTTTTAATCAAATGGTTAAGGTTCTACAACCTACACAAATAATTTGTATAGGCAAATTGCCTATTGGAATCCAGGTTGGAAAGCAAACAAAATTAACGATAATAGAAAATTCATTTACAAAAGGAGGCATTAATGGGAGGTAGAGGAGCAAGCTATAATAATTATAACGGAAATTTTAATATTTATGTAACCGATACATTTAATAAGGACGAAATAACGGATAGAAACACGCGAATAGTCCAAAAATTAAAAAATAGGAACGTTAACGTTATGAAATCAACAGATAATATATCTGATGAAGTAATAACACCAAATTTAAAACAGTTAGATAAAATTTTATCTAAATTTAAAGAATATACAGGCTTTGAGAATCAAAATATTTATATTAGAACAGAATATTTTTCAAACAGTAATATTCAGGCATGTTTTAGATGTAAAGAAGATAAATTTGAAAGGCCAGAGATTATTTTTAATAAAACATTTGAAAAAAAGACAATTGATAAACTAGAAGAAACATCACAAAAGATGATTGAAAGTAATTTTTGGACTGATTCAGATAAGTATTATTATGGTTCTAAAGTAATGTCACATGAAGTTGGGCATTATGTTCAAAGGGTTCTTACAGAACAAATTGCTTCAAAGCGTGGTGAAAAAGAGATACGGGAAAGAAATAATTCTTTATATGATAAAAAGATTGCACAAGAAATGTTTAACAAAATTGACAAAATTTGTTATGATAATTTTGGAGAGCATGCAAAAACTAGCGTATACGGAACTAAAAATGAATTTGAGTTTTTTGCAGAAACATTTTGTGAACTCGTTACAAAACATAATCCATCAAATACAGCGAAAGCATTAGATATCTATTTAAAAGGAGAAAGAGTATGATGATAGCAGAAATACCTTATTATATGACAAATGAAAAATGGTATAAGCACAACGATGAATTATTTAGAGATGAATTAACGCCAGAAGCTCCACCTGAAGCTGTTCAAAGCTATATTGAATTTTATGAACAATTGGAAAATTCCTATGGATATCCAGAAAGGTGTATAGTGGAAGTTGAACCTGGCACAAACAAATCAACTTTCAAATATGTAAAGCCATAGAACCTACACAATTAAAAAACTAGGTGAAAAGCCTAGTTTTTTAGTTGTGTCAGAAGAAGTGTCAAATTAGTTGATTCTCCATAATTAGGCGCTTGTAGCACCTTTGAGTTTAACTTAAAATCCCTCGGGGGCAACTCCGTGCCGGTTCGAGTCCGGCCATCGGCACCAGCACTTGCGAACGGAGAACAGAAATGTTCTCCGTTTGTTTTTTTATAAAAAACAAGCGGGAGAATTCCCGCTCGCAAGTGCGCGGTATTAGTAAATAGCAAGTTAAGAAAAACGACGCAAGTAAATGCGGTAGCACAACCGCTTGAATCCTAAATTGTCGAGCTTTGGGCTCGATTTTTTGTTGCCAAAAAATGCAGCGCTTTTATGCTCGCAATTTTTGCTTTCGCACCAGACGAAAATTTTGGCGTGCAAAATTTTGTGCGAACTCTCGCGCGAAGAGATTGCTTCGAAGGAAATAGGATTTAAGCAAGTGCGGGGTATTAGTAAATAGCAAGTTAAGAAAAACGACGCAAGTAAACGCGGTAGCTGGCGTCAATGCTATCCAATTCTAACACCAAAATCTATATGGGTGCTGGTTGGGTGAAGTTAGTTTTTAGAATTAATATATAATTTAAATTCTAAACAAGACCATGAAAATATAAAGAAATGCAAATCGTTTTCTTTTATAAAATCGATTTTTGCAAGTTTTCCATCACCATATAAAAAAGGGTCATAGTTTTGTTTTTCATTTACTTCATATTTATAAAAATGATTTTTATTTCCATATCTTACATATTTAAAAACATTATATAAATTATCATCTTTTAATAATGCTTTTAATAAGTAAATTTTTCTCTTATATTTTTTATGTAATAATTCGATTAAATATTCTGAAAATATTTTACATAAAAATCTGGATACTATCGGGTTGTTTAACAGTGTTTCAATATTTGGTTTTTCTGAAATAAATTTTTCAGGTGGCTTTTTAATTGATTTTAAAATTACTTCAGCAGGAAGTCCAATAAAATAACTATTAGAATGTTTATCATAATCCAATGTGGTTTTATAACCTTCAAAAAGGATAGGAACATGTTTATATTTTCCCTTTTTGTTTGGTATTCTTTCCAAACCTCTTAATACGAGAATTGGTTTTAGTTCTAAAAATGGTTTTTCAATTTCCCTTGCAAAATAATTATTGCAATTATCACAAATAAGATTGGAACTAAGTGTATAAGATTTATTTCCTAAAGATTCAGGTATTATATGTTCAATTGATTTTGTATTACTTTTATTTAGCAATTTTTGACAATAAATGCATTTCATTATATACCTATATAAACAAATGATTGTGGTGCAAATTCAATTCCAAAATCCTTTAATGGCCTTGGATTTTTGTATTCGAGGATTTCTCCTAGTTCATAGGCATAAGCAATTTCTCTATTTTTAAAATATTCATCAAAGAATTTTTTTGATATTCCTGAAAATTCTTTTGTTCTTTCCCATAAATTATTTGGGGTATCGCATAAAATACTTTTTATTTTTACTTTAGCTACAACCATTTTTGTAGGGAAAGTACAATATACTAATATTGCTTTTACATCTTTTTTTGCTACTTTTGTTCTATACTCAAATCGTTTAGTTTTATTTAATATTCTTTCAACATATTCTGGATTAATTGATAATAATATCTTTCTCATTATCTACACCTACTTTTAATAAATTGATAAATTGCTCTTTACTTAATATTAACTGATAAGGATGTCCATCATTCCAATAACCATTTTCTTTCAAATATTTCCAATTTATGTTATTTCCTTTTCCAAAATAACCATTATAAACCATTTCAATAATTATTATATTACTTTTATTTGCATAGATTTCGTCTAGTTCTTTTTGTTTATATACTGATTTATTTTTTATAATATTAAGATATTCTTCTTTTGTTTTTAAATACCTGTTGTTCAATCTAATATTATGTATTTTTGTTATAGTACAATATGAAGTAATGACACTTTTATATCCCGGATTTGCGCCAATGAATTTTCTATATATAAAGATTGGTTCTTTTTCCTTATAAGAAGTTGATGTAAAAGGCGTTGCAATGAAAATTTTTGATATCCCGTTAGAAACTGCCATGTCACCTTCAAATAATTCACTATTTTTTAGTTCAGAATAAGGGAATAAAGAATCATGATATTTATCTTCAACTGGCAAAATTCCAAAATTTTCTGTTGAAAAATCCAAGTAAGGGAACATTGTATATGGTGTGGATTTATCTATGTTTTTCTTAGATTTCATAAATAAATGTTCACCATTTTTAAACTCTCCAAAATCTTTAAAGCCAAATTTTAATAATAATGCTATTAATTGTTCTTGTTTTGGGAAAACTGTCACATATATTTCATCTTCCGGTCTTTTTTGCCAATGCCATAGGGCAATACCTATAGACCCTTCTCCAAGTCTTTGACTTCTAACATTTTCATTTAATTTTAAAGTGCAGATTTTTATTCTTGGTTTTTGTGGCAACAAGTTATCTTTAAGTTTAATTTCATCCTGTTCGTTATCTTTTAAAATTAATAATGCACGAATTCCATCAGCGTTTTGATTAACATAAACATCTCTATCTAAGTGATTATTATACCAATTAACAAAGCCCGGGTAATCATTTTTTAAGCTATCAAAGAATGGATCATTTATATCACATTCTCTAAATTTTTTAATTTCAAATTTTTCCATTTATTCTCTCTTAAATTTATAATGTAATTACATTATACAAATTTTTCTGTAAAAAGTAAAATATTTATAATAAAAAAGAAGAACTATATTTCAAGTTCTTCCTTTTGCGAATTCTATTGATTGTTTAGCAAGAGAGTATAAACTTCATTTGCTGTTAGGTTTGAAAAGTTGCCATAACTTTCTGCAAAGTTTTTTAAGTCAGTTGCAAACATTAAACTTATTCGTTTAAGTTGCTGATTAGACATACTTGCTGGACCTAATTTTAAAGTATTATCTTCAAAATTAAATTTGGCTGTGTTCTCTTGTAATTTTTCACAATCGACAAAACATTTTGTTTTGGTATCAGTCATAAGCTTTTATATTTTCATATAAAAACTTGTTAGCAGTGATACCAATTTCAATCCAGACTTCAATTTTGAAGTCTAAATTTATTATAACATAAACAAGTAAAAATTACTATATTTTTAACAAAAAACAAGTGGGTTTCACACTTGGTTTAAGCTTTGGGGAATAGACTCAAAATCGACTCTTTTATATTTTTGGTGTGAGTCGCCGGAAAGCCCGATAAAATGGGGCTTTTGGGGGTTCAAAAATCGATTTTGAGCCAATTCCTTATCCTGCTCGATATTTTTTATTGCTATTTTAGTGCTTTCCAAACCAAATCTACAACTTTTTCATAGTCGTTTTCATCAAAATATGATTTACAAAATTGAAGAATGTTTGGTTTATGTTTAAATATCTTTCTAATGCAATTTTTCTGTGTTTCTTCATCTGCACTGCCACGACCTAGAATTGCGTGACAAGCTGGACAAATCTTTGCAAGATTATCAATATCATCTAGCTCTTTGTTTTTGCCAAGAGAAATCATATGATGGATTTCAAAATGGTATCTGCCAGTATTCCTTTCAATATGACTTCTATTTTTTATATCATAATCATCACAGCAACAAGCACAAATATCATCAGTTCCGTAACGTATAGCATTTACAATTGAAGCGTCTCGTCTAAATTCGGATTGTGTATCATTTGCACCTATCAATTCTTTAAATTTGCTCATGTCATTGCTTGTTAATTTTTTACCAAAAACATTATGAGAGTAATAAGCTATGCGGTTTTCAAAAGTAGTGTTGTCGCTTTTTAATGGTTGTGGACAATCAAAATATGTAACATCACCATCTTTTCTAATGTTTGTATAGTAAAAATTTTCTTTAAAGGCTGCAATTCTATATTCATTTATAAAGCCAATATTTTGTGCATACCAAAATACGTTATATCTTAATTGAGTTTCTCTTTCTTTTCCTTGTTGAAAATCTGGTTGAAATTCTCTAAAATTATAATTTACAACATGGACTGGAACATTTAAGTTGTCGATAAGTAATCTAACTCTTTTTGTTTCTGCTTGGCTATTCTTAACATAATCCATGGAAAGTAAGTTTCTATTTCTGTCCAAACTTCCACGAAGTTCTGAAAATCCACGAATAAACATTTTCTTTGTTTCTGTTAAACCTGTTTCATATATAAAATCAGCATTTACAATCTTTCTATTTAATCTGTTGAAAAAGTTGTCCTTGGTTAAATTTAAATCATTTTCTAAAGCAAAAACCATGTCTGTTTTAGGAAATTGTTTTGTTCCTTTTATCCAAAAAGAGAAAGGCTTACAAATATTATTTAATTGGCTTAAGAAACTTATTTTTGAATTGTCGCATAATTCTTGATTATCATAAACCTTTGTCCAATTTCTATAAGCAGAATATGTGTAAATATAACCATTATCTTTTGTAAATTCATATCTGCCATAAAATGCACCTAATAAAAAAGAAGGAATATCATTATTATTTAAAAATTCACTAACTTTCATAAATCCCCCATATTTTCCAATTTTCACTCACATAATATCAAATTTAGTTGTATTTTCCAATTTAATGTGATAATATATTTTGTGAGGTAAAAATATTTAGTCCCTCACAAAGGAGAAATGTATGGAATTTAGAGTTTTAGACTTGTTTTGTGGTGCTGGAGGCTTTTCTGCCGGTCTTGACCAAGTGAAAAATTTTAGCACACAAGTAGGTTTGGATTTTGATAAATATGCAATAGAAACTTTTTCAAAAAATTTTCCAAATGCAATTTCTATTTGTGGGGATATTTTAGATGCAAATGTAAAAAAGAATGTTATTGAAAGTTCAAAAGCAAGAAAGGTAAATATGATTGTTGGTGGACCACCATGTCAAGGTTTTAGTTTAAAGGGAAAGAATTTGGGACTTGATGATAGCAGAAACTTTTTATTTAAAGAATATTTAAATATCGTCCAAGAATTACAACCAGATGTATTTATTATTGAAAATGTTAAAAATATATTAAATTCATCAAATCATTATTTTAGAGATGAGATTTTAAAAGAAATTAAAGCACTTGGATATATAGTAAATTTTGGTGTGGTTAATGCTAAAAATTATGGAGTTCCACAAAGTCGAGAAAGAGCATTGTTTATTGCTTCTAAAACAAAGTTTATAAATTTCCCAAATCCTATTGAAAAAGGAACAACTGTTAGAGATGCAATTTCAGACTTGGCTTATCTTGAAAGCGGTGAAGGTCAAGTTATTTCTGATTACATTAACAAACCACAAAGCGAATATCAAAAGCAACTTCGAGGAAAATGTTTGCAATATCACAAAGCAAGTGAACATTCAAAGGTTGCTATTGAAAAATTAAAAATGATACCAGCAGAATGTGGAAAAGAGTATTTGCCAAAAGAATTGTTGGGTAAGCAAAAGTTTTCTACAACTTGGTCAAGACTTGAATGGGATAATATTAGCCCAACAATAGATACTCGTTTTGACACACCATCAAATGGTAAGAACTCACATCCATTTTTAAATAGAGCGATTACACCAAGAGAGGCAGCAAGAATACAAAGTTTTAATGACGATTTCTATTTCTATGGACCAAAGGTTGCAGTTTGCAAGCAAATTGGAAATGCTGTCCCACCACTCCTTGCAAAAGCTATTGGGGAACAAATAGCAAACGAATTACAGAATGATATTGTTGAAGAAAAGAACTACAAATTGTATTTAGGTAATGCTTATACAATTATTGATGAACTTATAAAAAATAATGTGAAAGTTAATCACATAATTACTGACCCCCCTTATAATATTTCGCATGAAAACAATTTCAATACCTTAAAATGTCCTAGACAAGGTGTTGACTTTGGAGAATGGGACAAAAATTTTGATTTGTTTTCATGGATACCAAAATATGAGAAAATATTGGACAAAAATGGCTCAATGATAATTTTCTGTTCTTATAGATATATAAGTTTTATTATCAAAACAATGGAAGAAAGCAATCTTGAAGTAAAAGATGTGTTGGTTTGGAAAAAATCAAATCCAATGCCAAGGAACATTGAAAGAAGATATGTTCAAGATATGGAATTTGCTATTTGGGGTGTAAAAAAAGGTGCAAAATGGGTTTTTAACAAAGATAAGAAAAAACCATACATGCGTAGCATGTTTGAAACTAGCACAGTGTCTGGAAATGAGAGAACAAGTCACCCAACACAAAAAAGTTTACAACTTATGCAAGACATAATCAAAATACATACAAATGAAAATGATATTGTTATTGACCCATTTATGGGAAGTGGGACTACTGGTCTTGCTTGTTTAAACTTAAATAGAAGATTCATTGGAATTGAATTAGATAAAAATTATTTTAACTTGTCAGTTGAAAGATTAAATAAAATATTTTAAAGGAGTAAACAATGAAAAAAGCTGTTATATATGCAAGATATTCTAGTGACAGTCAGACAGAGCAAA
>CALKLQ010000053.1 GCA_937992055.1 uncultured Clostridia bacterium
GCGTCCAAAATTTGATTCAAGTCACCTGTCAAGCTCATTCCAAACACAGATAGGCTATCATGGTTTTCTTGATCTGAGAAGAAATTGGCTGTAACAGAGCTGCTTTTCATTGCCTCATAAGCTATATCGCTCCGTATGGAAGCTGCTTTGATATAACGTTTTGCTGTTCTTTTATCGGCTGTCGTTAATTTCAGATTCGCTATTTTCTCATCAGAAAAACAGCGGATCTTATGGGTGACCTCTCCCAGCGGATTTTCAATCGCTCTGTTCCAGAACAGTTCTCCCCACCCAGAATAATATCCTTTGGATGTTCCAAGTTTATGTGCCGCAGATTGCCTAATCTTACCAGAGGAAATATCCAGGTACCAAACTTTTTTCGTATCATCTGTTTCATCTCGAAAATGTTTTAAAATTAAATTTGAAAGATGAATTTATATTATTTCCATTTGTATATTTTCGCCACTATTTGCGTCTTGATAGGAAATCCAGTAACCATAATCTTCAGGTTTTCCCGTGTCTAACGGCAACCATTGTGCAATGCCCTCAAGTTCAACAGGTGGCTTTGCCTGATAGAGACCTGGTACTCCATAACATATGTATTTTAAATCTCCTTCCTCATAAATAAGCCCAACGACATAATACTCGCCTTTTCCTTCATAGTCTACCCTAACCCATTTTGAATTTGGAATTATTTGTTTTAAAAAGTCCTCTTCTGGATAGCTTTCAAAAAGTTCATTAATTTGTTGCTTTACTTCATCAAAGAAGCCAATAGCTTTTTCCTCCTCTTGTACTGTTTGTTGTTCATTAGTGAAAAAAGCTTGGCGATATTTGCATGTACTACAATCTCTTTCACATTGATTCATTTCTTTATCAATTGCAGCTTCAATTTCTGCCTTTTCTTGGTCATCATAATCTATTTCTAGTTCATCTAAAACTGCCTCGGTTTTTTCAATGCTAGGTTTTTCATCAAGCACACATAATGCTGAAGCCAACTTTATTTCATTTTGCGTTGGAAACTTTCCATCAGTAGAACCATACAAAATAGGTCTAGCATCTCCTCCAACAAAATTAATTAAAGCACAAGTTATGTTTTTTCCCTCCTCAAGTTTTTCAATGGAAGATTCATCTTCTATTACAAAGGTATATAACTTGCTATCTTTTTTTGTTAAACCAGCTTTTAAAACCTGACCATTTTTTAAAATCCCCAAAGATAAAATGCCATTTGGCTCCTGTTTAAAATTATAAAGTCTAACCTGACCTTCTAAACTATCTTTAAACCTTTCTATATTGACAACTGCTTTAAGTGCAGTATCATCTAAAGCGGATAGCACAAGAGTTTTTTTAAAGTACATTAAACACCTCATTAAATATTCTATTAAAAACAAAAATATTTAATTTAAAATATAATTGTTTTTTAATATCTTTGCGCTATTATTATATTAAAAAAAAGGTTTTATTGTGAATACTATAATAAATTATTTTCGGAGGTTTTGTCGAAAAACTTCAAATAGCTTTTTAAAATTGTCAACATCCAATTCTTCCGCTCTAATTGAAACATTATAATCATTACTCTTTAAAATTTCTTCAATTTGAGTTTTAGTTAAGCCATAATTTGAGGAGATATTATTAGCTAAAGTTTTTCTTCGCATAGAAAAACAACTTCTAACAAACTTAGAATATTCAAAATCAAACTTTTGTTTGATTATCAAACTGATAATTGCAGAATCTACTTTAGGAGAAGGCGTGAAAAGTTTTTTTGAAACAATCCTTTTTATTTTGCATTCACAAAAACTTTGGCAAATTACACTGAGAACCCCATAGTTTTTGGTTTTATATTTTGCAACAATCTTCTCTGCCACCTCTTTTTGAACCATCAAGCATAATGACTTGGCATTAGATTTTTCTAAAAAATAAAATATTATTGGCGTTGTTATATAATAAGGAATGTTTGCAACCACTTTATAATCACCACTAATTTGGCTCTCTAATTTTGTAATATCATAACTTAATATATCCTCAAAAAACAAAACAACATTACTATTTTTAAATTTTTTCTCAAGAAAATCTTTTAATTCTAAATCAATTTCAAATCCATAAACTCTTTTTGCTTTGTTTGAAAGTTGTTCCGTCAAGGCTCCCTGCCCCATTCCAATTTCTACAACACAATCTTGACTATCCACACCGGCATCACGAACAATGGCAGATAACAAATTTGTATCTGTCAAAAAATTCTGACCAAATTTTTTTTTAAAGTTGTGATTTTCCATTATATTTTAAAAACTCTTTTATTATTTTCTTCTACTATTTTACAAAGCTGATTAAACTCAATATCCAATACTTGAGCAGCCTTTTTATACACAAGTTCAACATTTTTAGGAGTGTTAACTCTTCCTCTATATGGCTCAGGTGTTAGATATGGACAATCTGTTTCGAAAATAAAACCATCTTTAGGAAGTTTTGGCAATAATTCCAAAAGGTTCTTGGCATTTTTAAATGTTAAAGCACCACCTATAGAAATAATAAATCCCATTTCATATAAAACTTTAAAAGTTTCATAGCTTCCATTAAAACAATGTATGAGCCCACCTAAACTTAAATTGTTTTTATTTCTACTTAAAATATCCAAAGTATCTTGTGTGGCCTCACGCATGTGAACTACAATAGGCAACTTAATATTATTTGCAAGTAAAATTTGGCGTTCAAAAATTTGTTTTTGGATTAGACGAGGTGAATAGTCATAGTGATAATCAAGGCCAATTTCCCCTATTGCAACAACCTTTTTATTTTCACAAAGTTGGCGAAAATTTTTTTCCATTTCTTCATCATAGAGTTTACTATCATGTGGATGCATGCCCACATTAGCATAAACCACATCAAACTTATTAGCTAATTCAACAGCCTTAATAGAACTTGGCAAATCGTAGGAACTGCAAATTATTTTGCCAACCGCCGCCTGTTTTGCCTCCTCAATTACATCTTCCACATTTAAAAATACTTCATCATTCAAATGAGCATGAGAATCTATCATCATAATGAAAATAGTATACGACAAATTTAAGTGAAATACAAATATAAATTATCACATATACATGATTATGAACAAAATTTGGCTTTATATAATGTTGCTTTCCTCGCTAGTCATCATTTACACCAACCCTAATGAGGCTCTGCCTTCCATGATACAAGCATCTACAGACTGCGTTAAGCTTTGTTTTGAGCTCTGTGCAGTTTATGCAATATGGCTTGGTCTACTAGAAATTTTAGAACAATCTGGGTTAAGTGCACGGCTGGCAAAACTTCTTTCACCTATTGTGAAAAAGCTTTTTAAAACTGATGATGAAGAGGCAATAAAACTAATTTCAATCTCTCTTTCTGCCAACTTTTTGGGGCTAGGTAATGCTGCCACACCATATGGCATTAAAGCTATGGAACGTTTGGACAATAAGACTGGCAAGATAAGCTACCCTATGATTATGCTTATGGTTCTAAGTTCCTGCTCAATTCAATTTCTTCCAACAACAATAATGGGACTCAGGGCAAGTGCCGGAAGCGCCAATTCGTCAGACATAATTCTTCCCACCCTTCTCTCATCAATAATAGCAACATCAAGTGGTGTTTTATTAACCTACTTTATAGGAAAAAGGAGGGCAAAAAAATAGATATAAGCGTTTATTTGATTCCTATTTTAATTGTGCTTTTGCTCATATATTCAGGCTTTAAAAGGGTACCAGTCTATAATGCATTTGTAAAAGGAGCAAAAGGAGCATTCCCACTTGTTTTTGATATTTTCCCCTACCTTGTTGCCATTATGCTTGCAGTTTCCATTTTTAGAGTTAGTGGGCTAAGTGCACTATGCACAAAATTAGTTGCCCCAATTTTTTCATGTTTGGGTATTCCAAAAGAAATTAGCGAATTAGTGCTTTTAAGACCTTTCACTGGAAGTGGAAGCATTGCATTATTGAATGATATCTTTTTAAAGTATGGTGCAGATAGTTATGTGGCAAGATGCGCATGCTGTATATTGGGAAGTAGCGAAACCGTTTTTTATGTATCTACAGTTTACTTTTCCAAAACTAGCGTGAAAAAACTATCTTATGCCCTTCCAGTGGCACTCTTTGCCAGTTTAGTCAGTTCTATCGTTTCATGTCTACTTTGCAAAATAATGTAAATCTAAAAATATATTTGCGAACAATATCAATTTGTGGTAAAATTCGTTTGTGGAAGATTTTAGTTTTAATTTTAAAAAGACAGGGCTGTTTAATGAACTTCAAACCCAGATAATAAACGGCAATCTTTCCCATGCAACATTAATTTCATCTCCAGATGAAATGTCACTTACCTGCTTTACAATTTTACTTGCGAACACCCTTGTTTGCAACCAGGTTTGTGGAAATTGCGAACATTGCATAAAGGTAAAATCACACACCCATCCCGACATATTAGTTTATCCAAAAGGAAAAAGCTTTTTAGTCAGTGATGCTCTAGATATTGTGGAAAATGCCTATAAAAAGCCAATTTTATCTAACATAAAAGTTATTATAATAAATGGTGTTGACCAATCTATAGCAGGTCAAAACAAAATTTTAAAAATCTTGGAAGAGCCCCCAAAAAATGTTTTTTTCATTTTAAATACAACCAACACTAAAACCGTACTTGACACAATTATGTCTAGGGTCCAGTCCTATTCCCTTGCTCCCTTTAGTCAAAATGAATTATCTGAAATTTTGACCCTTCATAAAATTGAAGCTAGCAAAAAGGTTATCGCATTTAGTGAAGGCTTTTTAGGTAAGGCAATTTCACTTTGCCAAAACCCAAAGTTTGATGAAATTTTTGATTTTGTTTACAAAATTTTTACCCAACTTAAAAACAGTAAAGACATTGTAAATTATTCCAAACAACTAGCAGACAAGGAAAATTTTGCGCTTGAATTAGAACTTTTATTTTTTTTCTATAGACAGGCTTTATACTTTTTAAACAATCAAAAAACAAGTCTAGATATAGATTTTGCCAGTTTAAATTTAAACAATAAAATGATATCACAAATTTTAAAGCGCCTTTGCCAAGCTGAAAAAGCGCTTTATGCCAATGTAAATCTAAATTTGATATGTGACAATCTTTTGCTTCATATCTTGGAGGAAAAATATTTATGGAAATAAAAAAAACAAAGGTGCTTTTAGACCGTGCTAATAAGTGGTTTGAGGCACAAATTAAAGATAATATAAAGCTTTGTGTTGGTGACCGCGTGGTTGTTGACACACAAAAATGTGAAGAGGCTGGAAGTGTTATTTGCACTCCCTATACTGACGAACTTAAAAAAGATGAGCCTATTATGTTGGTTCTTAGAAAGCTTACAAAAGAAGATGAATTGAAAATTAAAAACAATTTAGAAAAAGAGTCAAAAATAAAAAAAGAAACAAAAAATCTAATCAAAAAACACAATTTAGATATGAAGATTGTTTCGGTTCAGCTGGCATTAGACTCTTCTAAAATTATAATCTCTTTCACTTCTGAAGATCGTGTTGATTTTAGAGATTTAGTAAAAGACCTTGCAAACATCTATAAGACCAGAATTGAGCTGCGTCAAATTGGAGCAAGGGATGAGGTGAAAATTGTTGGTGCCATAGGTCCATGTGGCAGGATTTGTTGTTGCAATGGATATTTTAATGAGTTTTGCCACGTATCTATTAAAATGGCAAAAGTTCAAGGTCTTTCTCTTAACCCCACAAATATAAGTGGAATGTGTGGAAGATTAATGTGCTGTTTGGCATATGAAAATGAATATTATAGCGAATGTAGTAAAAAAATGCCAAAAATAAACAGTATTGTTGAAACACCTGATGGAAAAGGTCAAGCAGTGTTTTTAAATTTTTTAAAACAAACGGTTGATGTGAAATTTGAAGACGAAATCAAAACCTATCCTCTTGACAAACTTAGGTTTAATAAAACACAAGGAAATTCTAATGAGGACATGCAATGATAGAGCAAATTGAAGACTTACAATTTGAAAACTTAAAAATAGTCCAAACAAAATGCGGATATCGATTTACCAGCGATTCTGTTATTTTAGCCAATTTTGTAAAAGCAAAATCAGACGCAAATGTCATTGAATTTTGTAGTGGTTGTGGAGTGATTTCCACTCTGGTTTTAAAAAAACTAAATTTAAAACAAATTTTTGGGATTGAACTTCAACCCTCTCTATTTGCTCTGGCTCAGAAAAGTATAAAATTAAACAATCTTGAAAATAAGATAACTTTTATAAATGACAAAATTCAAAATTATTTAAAATATTTTAAACATGAACAATTTGATGTTGTTGTTTGCAATCCTCCCTACTATAAAGTTGGAAGTGGTGCTCAAAATGAAAACCAAGAAATTAATATAGCAAAAAATGAGATACACTTGACTTTGGATGAATTTTTACAAATTTCCTCTACTGCCTTGAAATTTGGAGGAAATTTATATTTTTGTCATAACGCTAATAGACTATTTGAAATCTTTATAAATTTAAAAAAGTTTGGTTTAACCCCAAAAGAAATGTTTTTTAGTCAGGGAGGAGAATTTGCCAACCCTACTACGGTTTTTATACGTGCTCAAAAGGGAGCAAGGTCAGGAATCAAGATATTTCCTAACTTAATTACTAATAAAGATGGAAATTACATTGCAACAATTAAAAAACTTTTTAATTAGGAGAAAATTCATGCTATATGTAGTACCTACCCCAATAGGCAATTTAAAAGATATGTCACAAAGGGCTTTAGAGGTGTTAAATTCAGTTGATATAATTTTGTGTGAAGACACCCGAAAAACATTAATTTTACTTAATAATTTTAATATTTCTAAACCTTTAGTTTCTTATCACAAGTTTAATGAAAAAAAGTCTTGCGAGAAAATTATAAAGCTTTTAAAAGATGATAAAAACATTGCTCTTGTAAGTGATTGTGGTACCCCACTTATCAGCGACCCAGGTCAAATTTTAATTGAGGAATTAAACAAAAATAATCTTCCCTACACGGTTTTGCCAGGTCCATGCGCCTTTGTTACCGCACTTGTTTTAAGTGGATTTGACAGCACAAAATTTTCCTTCTTTGGGTTCCTACCAGAAAAACAAAAGTCTAGAACCACACTTCTGAATTCTATTAAAAACCTAGAAACCACACTTATTTTTCACATTTCTGTACATTCTTTACAGAATGATTTAAAGACGTTTTATGATACATTTGGGAAAAGAAAGGCGTGTTTAGTTAGAGAAATCTCAAAAATATATGAAGAAAAAATTTATTTTAATTTGGGCGAAGATTTTGAGTTCACTCAAAAAGGTGAATTCATTATTATTATTGAAGGCTCAAACAATATAGAAAAAATGTTATCGCCAAGAGAAAATTATGAACTGTTAATATCTCAAGGAATGAAAAAAAATCAAGCTATAAGAAAAACTGCAAAAGAATATAATTTGGATAGTAATGATTTTTATAAACAAATTAATAATATTAAATAATATATTTTATTAATTTAAGAAATTATATTTTAAAAATATCTATTACATTTATTTTTCACTTTAATTTAACTTCACAATTTTGCAATAAATTTTACTCTTGCAATTAAGCATATTAATCACTTAGCTCGGCTTCTTTTTTTAAATTAATTTTTAAATCTACATCCTCTAATTCATATATATTATATCCCAAATTTTCAAATGTGGCTTTGTCACAAAATTGCATTGTGTTTGTATAGCAGGTCTCCTCTTTAAATCGTTCATACTTTGTATCTTCTACACAAGACTTTCCGCCCTTCCAGCTCTTCCCCATTCTATCCATTGCTTCACACAATGCCTTTGCCTCTTTCTCACTACTCACATGAATTACTAACAACTTTCTTGTATTGAAAAAATCCTCACAAAGCTTATTCGCCTGCTCTTTATTTCTTACATGAATTGCTAGTTCTTCTTTACTATTCCAAAATTCTTTTAAGGTTATTATTTTATAAATTTCTAAATTTACTTCATCAAATTCGTATACTCTAATGTTATCTTCAAGATAGCTTTTTTCTATTTCTCCATACTTTCCTTTATTATCATAACAAGTATCTTCTTTATACTCATTATAGTCTGTATTCAAATATGAAGCACCATTACTCCACTTTTTACCTAATTTATAAAATGCTTTACAAAGTTTATTTGCCTCCTCTTCATTTCTTACATGTATCGCTAGTTCTTTTTCGCTATCCCAAAATTGTTGTAATGTTATTTTCTTCATTTAATTTCTATCCTTAATTAAGGTATATTATAGAACCGTTTATCTGTCAATAAGTCAAACTTTTTTTATAACTATAATAATGCAATACTTCAATTTTAACATGATTTAACTCTTATAAGAGCTTGGTATAGTAGATTAAATTTAACAAAAAAGAAGTAAAGTTTAATAACTTCACTTCTATCTTTTATTAATATTTAATAAACATTAGCTTCATTAACATTGTTATTATGACAAGCACATTTATTATCTTCTTTTTCTGCAACCAAACACTCTGTTGTAAGAAGAGTGGATGCCACACTTGCAGCATTAACAAGCGCAGATTTTGTAACTTTTGTAGGATCAATAATACCCGCTTCAAACATATCTACAAACTTGTTGTTCAAAGCATCATATCCATAACTAACAGAATCTTTGGAAGTAACTTCATTAACTATTACTCCACCATCAACACCCGCATTTTTTGAAATTTGTCTAATAGGTTCCTCTATTGCTCTTAAAATAACATTAGCTCCAGTTTTTTCATCGCCTTCAAGGCTATCAACCAAGTTTTTAACATATTTAATTGTTTTCAAAAGAGCAACTCCACCGCCAGCAACCACACCTTCACTTGTAGCCGCTTTTGTAGCAGAAAGGGCATCCTCAATTCTAAGTTTTTTCTCCTTCATTTCAACTTCTGTAGCTGCACCAACATTAATAACCGCAACTCCGCCGGCAAGCTTTGCGAGTCTTTCAGAGAGCTTTTCTTTTTCATAGTCACTTGTTTCATTAGCTAGTTGAAGTCTAATAGAATTAATTCTTGACTGAAGTTTTGCTTTATCACCAGCACCTTCAACAATTGTTGTGTTGTCTTTATCAACCGTAACCTGTCTTGCCCTTCCAAGCATTTCAAGAGAAGTGGTTTTTAAATCCATTCCAAGCTCTTCTGACACCACAGTCGCCCCAGTCAAAATTGCAATATCTTCAAGCATAGCCTTACGCTTATCACCAAAGCTAGGAGCCTTAACAGCAACAGAATTAAAAGCACCTCTTAATTTATTTAAGATTAGCATTGCAAGGGCATCACCCTCCACTTCATCAGCAATTATAACAAGTTTTTCACCAGACTTGGCAAGAGCCTCCAAAATTGGCAAAATTTCTTGAACTGAAGAAATCTTTTTGTCTGTAACTAAAATATAAGGATTGTCAAAAACTGCCTGCATTTTGTCCATGTCGGTGCACATATAGGTTGATAAAAAGCCCCTGTCAAATTGCATTCCTTCCACAATGGAAAGTTCGGTTTTCATTGTTTTAGATTCTTCTACAGTAATCACTCCGTCTTTTCCAACTTTTTCCATGGCTTCTGCGATCAATTTTCCTATATTTTCATCAGAAGCAGAAATGCTAGCAACTTGAGCAATAGCTTTGCTATCTTCAACTGGTTTTGAAAACTCTTTTAATTTGTTGCAAACCACCTCAACAGCCTTGTCAATTCCCCTTCTCATAATCATAGGATTAGCGCCAGCAACAAAGTTTTTATTGCCCTCTCTAATTATAGCTTGAGCAAGTACGCAAGCGGTGGTGGTTCCATCTCCTGCCACATCATTGGTTTTCACACTGACTTCTTTAATCAGTTGAGCTCCCATATTTTCAAATGCGTCTTCTAACTCAACTTCTTTTGCAATGGTAACACCATCATTGGTTATGAGTGGGGTAGAAAATTTCTTTTCCAAAACCACATTTCTACCTTTTGGTCCAAGTGTAATTTTTACCGTGTCCGCAAGAATATTAACACCTTTTTCCAAAGCTCTTCTTGCATCCTCACCATATTTAATTTGTTTTGCCATAATACCTCCTAATCAATAATTGCAAGAACATCTGTTTGTTTAATAATAATATATTCTTCATCATCATATTTAAACTCACTACCTGCATACTTTGTAAAAATAACTCTATCTCCGACTTTTAATTTCATTTCCACGTTTTTTCCATCAATAACTCCGCCTTCACCCACTGCTACAACTTTTGCAACCTGAGATTTTTCCAAACTAGCAGTTGGCAACATTAGCCCGCTTGAAGTTTTTTCATTGTTTTTTTCAACAGAAAGAATAACTCTGTCAAAAAGTGGTTTTAATTTCATAAATGCCTCCTTAAAAAAAATTTTTGCATTAAATTTAACAATTAAATTATAGCTTTTTAAAATAAAAATGTCCAACTAAAAGCTTTTATCAAATAGAATAGTTTGTCGTATTTATGCATACATATGTTATATGACAAATTTGGGAGAGTCAATAGTTTTATGCCAAAAAAATTTAAATTATTTGGAATATGTGTAATAATTTTGTCCATTGGTCTTTCTTTTGTATTGGCAGATTTATTTTCAAGTTTAATAACTGTAGGAAACTTTGCCTTTTTGACAACTCAAACAACCAAATGCAATTCTTACACCATATATGCGGTGTCAATTGAAAAAGCACTTTCAATGACACAAGCTAAAGATAAGGTTGAGAGTGTAGTTCAAAAGAATGGTGCAGGATTTATATATTCAAAAGATAACGTTTATTACGTTTTAGCTAGTGGTTATGAAAACAAGAGCGACGCAGAAAAAGTGGTTGAACATCTTTCTGATAGCGGTGTCAGCTCTGAAATAGTTGAAATTAAGGTAGATAAAATAGAGATAGATATGAACCTATCTACAAATGAAAAGACAACCATGTCTGAATCTATTAATTTATTTAAGAACACATACAAAACTCTATATGATATTTCAATAAGTTTGGATACAGCGGTTAAAAGTAAAAGTGAATGCAAACTGTTGCTAAACGACTTAAAAGCCAACGTTTTAAAAACCCAATCTAATTTTGACACTCAGTTTAATTCTAAACTAAATTCTAAGCTCTTAAGCATAAAACTACAGATTAATGAACTTACAACAACAATACAAACATTAATAAACAACGCAGATAATGACCTTTTATCAGCTCATATTAAATGCGCCTATCTTGAAACAATCAAGCTAAATCAATCTTTGGCAAATGATATAAATTCCAATTAATTGATAAAAAGACTAATTTAATAAATAAATATTAAAACTATTGATAAGTTAAATAAAAATAATATAAAAAATAAGCAAATAAATTTATTTTGCTTATTTTATTAATCTAATTAGTTAAATTTTCCAATTTTTCTAAAATTTTTGCCTTTAAATCTTCTATTCCTATATTTTTTAAGGCAGAAATACAAACATAGTCAAGCTCAGTATCTGGCAACAAATGAATTTTGTCGCATTTGTTAAATACTAGAACAATTTCTGACTTAGCCCCTAATTTCTTTAGCACATCATTTACAACCTTCATTTTCTGTTCTCTTTCACTATCTGAAGCATCAATCACATGCAAAATCAAATCTGCATTTCTAGCTTCATCCAAGGTTGAAGCAAACGCATGCATGAGCGAATGCGGAAGTTTTTCAATAAATCCAACTGTGTCTGTTAAAATTATTTCGTAACCTAATTTTAAAAATAATTTTCGACTTGTTGTTTCTAAAGTGGCAAATAACTTATCATCAGCATAAACATCAGCTTTAGAAAGCAAATTTAAAAGCGTGCTCTTGCCAGCATTAGTGTAACCAACTATGGCAACAGAAAATTTATTAGATTTAAATCTCGCCTTATTTTTTATTTCTCTATTTTTCTCTAATTCCCCAAGTTGTTTTTCTAGATATGAAATTCTTTTTTCCAAATGTCGTTTATCAAGTTCAAGTTTTGTTTCTCCAGGACCTCTAGTCCCAACCCCTCCAGAAGAAAATCTACCACTACTTCCTGAAATACTGGATAGTCTAGGCAAAAAATATTTTGCCTGGGCAAGTTCAACTTGAAGTTTGCCCTCATTAGATTTAGCTCTTGTTGCAAAAATATCTAAAATCAGGTTAAACCTATCTATAACCCTAATGTCGAGCGCATCACTTAAATTTCTAATTTGTGAACCAGATAATTCATGATCTACAATTAAAACATCAGCGTTTTTAACTTTTTCCTTTAATTCATCTACCTTTCCGCTACCAATTAAAAAGGTTGGATTTATCTCTCTCAACATTTGATAATCTTTTCCAACAACTTCCACTCCAACTGTATCACATAGTCGCTCAAGCTCCTTGAGTTGAGAAAAAACATCTTCTTTATTATCAAAAATAACTCCAAACAAAAAGGCTTTTTCTTTAACTTTTTCGTTACTAAAATTTTTAGCCATTAATTTACCTCTATTAAATAGTTTACTATAAATTTATTATTAAAACAAATTTTTTACAAATAAAGAAAAACATATTTGTGTCCTTCTTGTAAAAGTTTATTGTTAAAAATAAGAAAAATCTTTTTAATAATTTATTTATAATTTGCTTTTATATATCAATTAATATTCTTTCAAATTTTTTAAATTAATGCTAATTAAAAAAATTTTAATAAGTGTAACATATTTAAAAAAATAGCATAGTATGAAATATAACACAAAAGAAGTAAAGTGAAGTACAAAAGATAAAATAATTAATTTTTTAAGCGCTTATTAAATTAATTATAGATTTGCAAATTAATAAAGGAGGAAAAACCATGAACTTTTTCAATGGCTTTGGCTTTGGCGGATTTGGCGGACATGACAGAAACGATAATAACTGCTGCTGCGACATAATTTTGCTTTTATTGCTTCTATCTTGCTGTGGATGTGACACAAACATAGACATTTGTAGCATTTTGTGGATTGTAATTTTACTTTCTATATGCGGAAATGGCTGTAACCACAGACAACCTTGCTAGTACATAATTAAAATAAATCTCTTAAAGGCTCATGCTTTTAAGAGATTTTTTCATACCTATTTAGTATCTATAAATCAAAGCTAATATCAATAAAAGATTTATTAGTTAAAAGTGTTGCTTTGCAAATAAAAGCAATTTCTGATAACTAATTACTAAATATGCTAAAAAGTGACCAAAGAGCAAAAACAAATATCATTTTTTATTTTAGCAATAATCTTGAATTGATTTTCCTCATTTGAATAATACAATTTTATTTCATCATTTAATTTTGCTTCGTGATCAAAATTAATTATAATTTGTTTAAAATTTCTATTGAAAAATTGTTCAATCAAGGTTCCATAAACTTTATTGTTCATATGAGAATTGTTATCTAAACAATTTTTATCTACAATAAAATCAGCTTGATTATTCAAATTATCAAAATCAAATTTATTCAATTTTAATGTTGAATCTTTTATTTGGCGAATAGGAACCGGATAATCAATACTTTCAAAACTTGAGAGTTTCCTAGTCATTGTGTCAATTAAGCACCAGTTATAAACTGCCCTTACAAAAATTTTGTCTTCTGAAATTATTTCAAAATGTCTGTCGCAATCAAATTTACCTCTATCGATAATATAAGTTTTTAATGTATACTCCTTGTCCAAATTTAATTGTAAAAGAATATCAATTTTTAATTTAGATATAACCCACAACTTATTTTTTTTGATGAGAGAATCAAATCCCACACCTAGGATTTCAGCATGAGAGACAGCAATTTCTTCAAAAACGCTCATTAAAGACTTTAGAGAAATGCTATTATTTTTAAAATCTTTTTGACAATTATTTTAGTAAGTTCAAACATAATAATCCTCTAATTAAGTTTTAAATATTCACACATTTCACTCAAAGTATGATTAGCATTATCAAGTTTAGGAAAAACCCTCATTCCATCATCTTCTTTTCTAGGATAAATGTGAAAATGCAAATGAAAAACACTTTGTTCTGCAGAAGGCTCATTTGAACAAATCAGATTAAAACCGTCATATCCTTTAGATTTATAATGGTTCATAATTTTTTTAATTGCCCTTATTAACTCTAAGAGTGTAACCTCATCGCAATCTAACATATTTCTAAAATGCTTTTTGGGTATAACAAGAGTATGTCCGTCAACATCTTTTGCAATGTCTAAAAATGCCAAAACATAATCATCTTCGTAAATTTTATTAGTTTCTATTTCTCCATTAATAATTTTGCAAAAAACACAATTATTCAAAATATCTTTCCTTCCTTTCATTGATTGAATTCAATTTACAATTATTCAAATAAGATAGAATAAATGATTCAGACTCTTTTCTTTTCAAAAGTTGAAAAACGACAAAACGACGATATTCCTCTGTCATATCTACTGGACTATTTAGTTTGACCCCTTTTTGCCATTCTAAAACGCAATAATAATTATTTAAATTTAAAATTGCAATTGTGTTATCATCTAATTTTAAATCATGGAATTTTAGTTTAATAAAAGCTTTATATGAATTTTCACCTAAATTTTTAAATTCAACATAATATTTTTTTGCCTCATTTTTCCCGCATACAAATTCCAAAAATTGTTCCCTATCTAAAAGCATATTATACTCCCTTTATCAAAAAAATCGACTCTTAGACATAGGTTTAATAAGTCGATTTCTTTATTAATATTATGATTTATGTTTATGTCTAGTTAATCAACATCAAACAAGTTCTATAATAGCCATTTCAGCTGCATCGCCACGTCTTTTTCCAAGTTTAATAATACGTGTGTATCCACCAGCAGTTCCAAGCTCTTTAGCTCTGTCAGCATATTTTGGGGCATAGACATTGAAAATCTTTTCAATCAATGGATGATTAATACCTTCAACTCTTGCATCAAAATTAGCCTTTTTTTCTTTTGGCATTCTTTGTTCCTGTACATCATACAAAAACGCCATAAGTTTTCTTCTAGCATTAAGCTTTTTAACTCCATCGTTAACAAAATTTTGTTTAACAACATTACCTTTTGAATCTTTAACATCTTTTGTTACATTAACAACGTCTGTATAAGAATTAATTGCGAGTGTTAAAAGCTTCTCTGCCTTACTAGCAACAGATTTAGCTCTGGCTTTGGTTGTTTCAATTTTGCCATACCACAAAAGATTTGTCACTTGGTTTCTTAAAAGTGCAATTCTTTGGTCGGTTGGTCTTCCCAATTTATCGTTAGCCATAAATTTCTCCTATAAAATTTAAAATTATTAATGATTAATCCTCATCATTTCTGAGAGATAAGTTATAATCTTCTAGTTTAGCAATAACTTCTTCAATGGATTTAAGTCCCAAATTTCTAACTTTAAGCATATCATTCTTAGACTTTTTAACCAAATCTTCAACAGTGTTAATATTTGCACGTTTTAAGCAATTATATGAACGAACTGAAAGGTCCATTTCTTCAATTGGCATTTCCAAATATTTTGTTTGACTTTCCTCTTCATGTGAAATCAAAATATTTACATCATTCATTTCGGAGCAAAGAGAAACAAAAAGACCAACATGTTCCATAATGATTTTTCCGGCAAGTGAAACAATTTCTCTAGCAGTAATTGTTCCATTTGTTTGTACTTCTAAAATAAGTTTATCATAATCAATGCTTTGACCAACACGTGTGTTTTCTACATTGTAGTTAACTTTTTTAACAGGAGAATAAAGTGAGTCAATTGCAACATAATCTACCATATCAACTTTTTCTTTATTTTGAGCACCGCTCACATAACCACGGCCTCGTCCTATTAAAACTTCTAAATCAAAATCAGCATCGCTATCTAAAGTACAGATGTGCATGTCTTTATTTAAAATTTCAACCTGGTCATTATTTTCAAAATCAGCGGCAGTAACTTCTCCCTCGCCTTTTTTCCTAAGTCTTAAAGTAGTTGTGAAATCTGGGTCCTGAGATGTGGTTTTAACATAAAGTCCTTTCAAGTTAAGAACAATGTCAACAACATCTTCTTTAACACCCCTCACTGTGGAAAACTCATGTAAAACACCAGCTATTTTTATTGCGATTGGTGCGGCACCAGGAAGTGAAGATAAAAGAGTTCTTCTAAAACAATTGCCAAGTGTAATTCCGTAACCTCTTTCCAAAGGTTCGATAATAAACCTTGCAAAACTTCCGTTGTCTGTTTCCTCACAAGTGATTTTTGGTTTTTCAATTTCCATCATAAATTTAATTTCCCCCTTAAACTATCTTGAATAGAGCTCGATAATCAAGTGTTCTTTGATATTCAAATCAATATCTTCTCTCTTAGGAAGGTCAAGAATTTTACCTGTCAAAGTTTCTGTGTCAAACTCAAGCCACTTTGGCATAACAATTTTCATTCCTTTAAGTTCTTTAAACATTTCAAGGTCTTTTTTGTTATCTTTAATTGCCACAATATCTCCAGCTTTAACTCTATAAGAAGCAATGTTAACTGTTCTGCCATTAACCGTGATATGTCCATGATTTACAATCTGACGGCACTCACTTCTGCTTGAACCAATTCCCATTCTATAAATAACATTGTCAAGTCTTCTTTCAATAAGTGAAAGCATGTTTTCACCAGTGACACCTTTCATTCTTTCAGCTTCTTCGTAGTATCTTCTAAATTGCTTTTCCAAAATACCATAAGCTTTTTTAACTTTTTGTTTTTCTCTTAACTGTGTTCCGTATTCTGTAACTCTTTTTCTTGATGCACCATGTTGACCAGGAATTACAGGTCTTCTTTCAAAAGCACATTTTTTAGTGGTACATCTTTCGCCTTTCAAAAATAATTTACAACCTTCACGACGACATTGTCTGCAGTCAGGTCCAACTGTTTTTGCCATGTTTTTTCTCCTTTTTAAATTCTTCTTGGTTTTGGAGGACGGCAACCATTGTGAGCAATAGGTGAAACATCCTTAATCATTGTTACACTAATTTCAGCTGTTTGCAATGCTCTAATAGCAGCTTCTCTGCCATTACCAGGTCCTTTAACATAAACATCAACACTTCTGATGCCATGTTCTTTTGCGACTTTTGCTGCATCTTCAACACTTTGTTGAGCTGCAAATGGAGTGCTCTTTTTAGAGCCTTTAAAACCTAGTTTTCCAGAACTAGACCATGAAATCACATTTCCGTTTACATCAGTAAAAGTAACTAAGGTGTTATTGAAAGAAGATTTGATGTGTACAGCACCTTTATCAATGTTTTTAGAAACTCTTTTCTTTTTTGTTTTAGTTGTTGTTGCCATAATTTACTCCTAAGCTTTTCCCTTTTTACTGCTTCCGCCAACGACTTTTCTTGGGCCTTTTCTTGTTCTAGTATTTGTTCTTGTGTTTTGACCTCTAACTGGCAAACCTTTACGATGACGAACACCTCTATAACATCCAATTTCAGTCAATCTTTTAATATTAAGAGAAACTTCTTTTCTAAGTTCACCCTCAACCGCATAATCCTTTTCAATAACCGCACGAAGTTTAGCTATGTCATTTTCATCTAAATCTTTAACACGGATATCAGGGCTAATGCCAGTTTCAGCTAAAATTTTATTTGAAGTTACTCTGCCTATACCGTAAATATAGGTGAGTCCTATTTCAACTCTTTTTTCTCGTGGTAAATCAACACCAGCGATTCTTGCCATAAAACTTTTCCTCCGAAATTTTTTAATTGATTGATGTCACATTGTTTTATTGATATAATCAACATAAACAAGAAAGCCCGTGACAAAACCTTCTTGCATATATTTCATCGACATTCCCCAAAAATTGCCGCGAAGGAATATCGTTTATTTTCAAGGTTCGAAATTTTTTGAAAGTGAATCTTAGCCTTGAGTTTGTTTGTGAGATGGGTCCTTAGGACAAATGACCATAACTTTTCCTTCTCTCTTAATAACCTTGCATTTATTGCACATAGGTTTCACAGATGGTCTAACTTTCATTTTTCCCTCCTAGTTTTTTGCTCTCCAAGTGATACGACCTTTTGTCAAATCATAAGGACTCATTTCTATTTTGACCTTATCACCTTCAAGAATTTTTATATAATTCATTCTAAGTCTGCCAGAAATATAAGCAGTTATGACATGCCCATTAGATAGGCGAACTTTAAAAGTTGTATTAGGCAAAACCTCTTCAACAACTCCTTCAAATTCTATCACATCTTCTTTTGACATAACAACTCCTTTTTAAAATATTTCTTGAGTGCAAAGCACTTTTCTTAAGAATGCATCATTAATTTTTTCGTCATTTTTAATTTTGTCTAAAACAGCATAAGATTTTTGTTTGAAGACAATATGTTTTTCGCTTTTACGTTTGGGATTAGTAATTTTTTTTGAACGACCATTGACAAGCAAAACTTTGCCGTTTTCATATCCCCAAACAAAATATGAACAACCAATATCTCGTCCCGCAGTTGAAACAACTATATCTGCGATTTCAAATTTCATAATGTTAAAATCTCCAATCCATTTCTAGTTATCAAAACTGTATTTTCATAGTGTGCAGATGGAAGCCCATCTTTTGTGAAAACTCCCCAACCATCACGGCTTAAAAGAACATTCTTTTTTCCCATATTAATCATTGGTTCTATCGCCAAAGCGGTGTTTTCTTGAATGATATAATGATTGTCTGAACATCTATAATTTGGTATTTGCGGGTCCATGTGCAAGTTTCTGCCAATTCCATGCCCCACAAATTCCCTGACAACGGAAAAGCCATTTTGCTCAGCGTAATCTTGAATAGCGCTAGAAACGTCATTGAGTTTTCCACCAATTTCAAGTTTCTTAAGCCCTTCGTAAAAGCATTGCTTAGTAACATCAATAAGTTTTTGAGCTTGCTTAGAAACTTTTCCAACAGCAAAGGTTCTTGCTGCATCTGAATAAAGACCCTTATAAATTGCACCCAAATCAATAGAAATTATGTCACCCTCTTGCAATATTTTATCTTCAGAAGGAATGCCATGAACAACCATTTCATTAACAGATGCACATATGGTGTTAGGAAAACCATTATAATCTTTAAAAGCAGGAATTCCACCTTTACTAATTATATATTTTTCTATTAAATTGTCAAGTCTTAATGTAGAAATTCCAGGTTTTATAAGGGTTTCGGCATATTTTAAAGCATCAGATGTTATCTTGCCTGAAACTCTCATGCAATCCATTTCTTTTTCTGTAAGAGCCATCATTTTATCTCCAAAAAACTTAATATCTCGTTAAAAGTATCATTAGAGGATGAACTTGATTTAACTTTAATCAATTTATCTTGATTAGAATAAAATTCAATTAATGGAAATGTTTCTTCTTCATAAATCTTAAAACGTTCTTCTATAACGTGAGGCAGGTCATCTTCTCTTTGAATAAGTTTTCCACCACAATCGCAAGAATTCATGCTATGAAGATTTACATTATAAACCTTTCCACAATTTTGACAAATCCTTCTACCCGCCAAACGTTCTTTAATGACATCGTAAGGCGTATCTATATAAATAACTTTGTCAATCTTTGCAATTTCATCTAATTTTTTTGCTTGGAAAAGTGTTCTAGGAAAACCATCTAAAATTATATCTGAGCCACACTCGTTTAGCTTTTCACATAATAGTTTTAGAACAATCTCATCAGAAACAAGTTCGCCCTTTGTAATAATCTGTCTTAACATTTCCCCAAATTCGTTATTTAGAGCAATAGTTTTTCTAATTATTTCACCAGTAGATATGTGGCAAAAGTTCAATCTTTCTTGAAAAAGTTTTGAAATAGTACCTTTGCCACAACCAGGGGCTCCTAAAAGGATCAATATCATTTTAAAAATCCTTTATAATTTCTCATTAACATTTGTGCTTCTAACTGTTTATCCAACTCTAATGCAACTGAAACAATAATCATAAGTCCGGTAGCACTAAACGCATTTATAAGTGATGAATCTAAAGCCGTTCCCGCACCTTTTAAAGCTAAAGATGGAATTAAAGCAATGAAAGCTAAAAATAATGCACCAAAGAAGGTTATTCTAGACGAAATACGTTTTAAATAATCAGCGGTTGGTTTTCCAGGTCTAATGCTTGGGATAAATCCACCATTTTGTTGAATTCGCTTACTAACATCTTCTGGATTAAATATTATTTGCGAATAGAAATATGTGAAGAATAAAATTAGTAATGCAGTTAAAATAATATAAACCCAGGTACCTGTTCCTAAATATTTAGCATACCAAAAATATGCATTTGAATTTGGCCAGAACATATTGAATAAAAGTTGAGGGAAAGTCAACAAGGCATTTGCAAAAATGATTGGCATAACTCCAGAACCATTAACTCTGATAGGAATATAAGAGCTCTGTCCTCCATACATTTTTCTTCCCTTAATTTGCTTTGCATATTGAACAGGAACCCGTCTTTCTGCAGAATCAACAAAAACGATAAGTCCAAAAATCAATAATATTGCAAGAGCAAAAATCAATAATGTCCAAAGATAATTTATATTTCCACCAAAAACTTCTTGGAATGCATTTAAAATTGCGGTGCCAGCAGATGACAAAATACCAACAAAGATAAGAAGTGACATTCCATTGCCCACACCCAGTTCTGTGATTCTTTCACCTAACCAAACGGTAAACATTCCACCAGAAATTAAAACTGTTGCAATGATAGTGCAAGCAAGCCAAGTTGGCGCACCATTCCAGAGCATATTTGGATCAATATACTCTTTAAAAGCAATCACTATTCCAACAGCTTGGATAACTGAAAGTACCAAAGCAGCAATTCTTGTATAAAGGCTCATTTTTTTTCTGCCCTCTTCACCCTGTTGACTGAGTCTTTCAAGAGCAGGAATTGCAACTGCAAGAAGTTGGATAATTATTGAAGCACTAATATATGGCGAAACACCAAGGGCAAGAAAGGAACCATTTGCCAAAGCTCCACCACTAATCGAACTTAAAAGTCCTAAAAATTCATTGCCTGTAGCTTGAGTGCCAAAAGCTGACACATCAATGCCAGGAACTGGTAGCCAACAACCTACTCTAAAAATAAACAAAAGAAGCAAGGTGAGAAGAATCTTCCCCCTTAATTCTTTTACTTTAAACGCGTTAATGAATGTTTTAAACATTAAATCACCTCAATTTTACCGCCAGCTTTTTCAATTTTTTCGATAGCAGATTTAGTAAATTTGCTAGCTTTAATTGTTAGCGGTTTGGTCAATTCTCCGTTTCCTAAAACTTTTAATCCATAAGGTTGTCTTTTACCAACCAATCTATTCACATAAAGAAGTTCTTCATCAATAACTGTGTTAGCTTCAAACATATCAAGATCTCCAACATTTACAGTTGAATAACTTTTTTTGAAGTCATAGTTATTAAATCCTCTAATTGGAAGTTTTCTAATAAGAGGAAGTTGTCCACCTTCAAATCCAGGTCTAACGCCACCACCACTACGAGCGTTTTGTCCTTTTTGACCCTTACCACTAGTTTTTCCAAGACCACTTCCAATTCCTCTGCCCTTTCTAAATTTAGCAGTTTTAGAATTGTCTGCAGGTTTTAACTCATGTAATTTCATGCTCCAAATCCTCCTATTTAACTTCTTCTACTTTGAGTAGATGAGCAACATGAGCAATACTTCCTCTAATACTTTCATTATCAGGGAATTGCTTTGTTTGACCCAATTTTTTAAATCCCAAAGCTTCAATAATTTTAGCTTGATTTTTGTTGTAGCCTATGCAACTTCTAACATAGGTAACATTAATTTTCTTTTCTTGTGCCATTATAAAATCTCCTCTGGGGATTTACCACGTTTAGCAGCAACTTCTTCAACAGTTCTTATTGAAAGAAGACCATTTAAGGTTGCTTTAACGCAGTTGATTTTGTTTGTGGAACCATGAATTTTGGTAACAATGTCTTTAATCCCTGCAAGTTCAATAACGGAACGAGCACTACCACCAGCAATAACTCCACAACCAGGTTTTGCAGGAAGCAAATGAATTTCGCTAGTAGAAAATTTACCAACAGCTTCATGTGGAATAGTTCCATTGATGATATTGATTTTTTTCATGTTCTTTTTAGCTCTTTCAGTTGCTTTTTCAACAGCCATAGGAACCTCACTAGCTTTTCCTGTTGCAATTCCAACACTGCCATTTCTATCACCAACAACCACAAGCGCAGAAAAACGCATTGTTCTTCCACCTTTAACAACCTTGGTAACCCTTCTTACAGAAACCAAAATTTTATCAATATCATCCTGTCTTTTTGTTCTATCAGAATTTCTGAATTTTTCTCTTTTCTCTTCC
Organism: uncultured Clostridia bacterium; assembly: GCA_937992055.1. GTDB lineage: Bacteria > Bacillota > Clostridia > Christensenellales > UBA1242 > CAJKWP01. Next base: position 22,302 of record CALKLQ010000053.1, read on the forward strand.
ATCATTTCCCCCTAAAAATTAAGACCTTTTGAACGAGCGCCTTCTGCAAGAGCTTGAACTCTGCCAGTATACAAATATCCGCCTCTGTCAAAAACAACATTATCAATGTTTTTGCTTTTAGCTCTTTCAGCAACAGTTTCGCCAACTAATCTTGCTTGTTCAGTTTTGTTTTTACCTTCCAAAACTGATTTAAGTTCCTTTTCTTTTGTGGAAACAGAAACAAGAGTAACACCTTTTTCATCATCTATAATTTGTGCATAGATTTCATTTAGACTTCTATAAACATTAAGTCTTGGTCTTTCGGCAGTTCCAGAAATTTTTCTTCTTACTCTAACATGACGAACAACTCTGTTTTTGTTTTTATCTTGTTTAGTTAACATAACAGCTCCTATTTTTTGCCTTTACCGGCAGTTTTTCCGACTTTTCTAATCACAACTTCATCAGAATACTTAATTCCATAACCATGATAAGGTTCAACAGGTTTAAGAGCTCTAATTTTAGCTGCATATTGGCCAACCATTTGTTTATCTATTCCTGAAACCAAAATTTCAGTAGCAGATGGACATTCCAATTTAATTCCATCGTCCTCAACAACTTCAACGTTGTGAGAAAGACCAATATTCATTACAATTTTGTTTCCCTGTTTAGAAACTTTATAACCGACACCTTTAATTTCAAGCTTTTTTGAAAATCCTTCACTCACACCATGAACCATATTGTTCAAAAGCGCTCTATAAAGACCATGTTTAGCTTTAGCATCGTTGGTTTCATTTGTTCTAGTCAAACAAATAACACCATTTTCACATTTAACAACAATTTGTTTATCAATATCTTGAGAAAGTTTGCCTTTTGGACCATTGACAACAACATTTTGTCCATTTAGTTCAACGGTGACTCCAGCAGGGAGTATAATTTCTTTTCTTCCAATTCTAGACATAATTTCCTCCTACCATACATATGCAAGCACTTCACCGCCTACACCTTTTTCTCTAGCTTGCTTATCTGTTAAAATTCCCTTATTAGTGGAAATGATAGCAATTCCCAAACCACTTATAACCTTAGGAAGTTTGTCGCATGGAGCATAAACTCTAAGTCCAGGTTTTGAAATTCTTTTAAGTCCAGAAATAACACTTTCATTATCCATGTATTTCAAGGTGATTTTAATATTTTTAAAATTGCCACAATTAACAATTTCAAAATTTGAAATATAACCTTCATTTAAGAGGATTTGAGCGATTGCAAGTTTTTCATTTGAAACACTTACTTCAACAACCTCGTGCCTTGCACTGATTGCATTTCTAATTCTTGTAAGCATATCTGCTATTGGATCATTAACCATAATTTCGTCCTCCTCTTACCAACTTGCCTTTTTAACGCCAGGAATTTCACCCTTGTTAGCAAGTTCTCTAAAACAAATTCTGCAAAGACCATATTTTTTAAGCACTGCATGAGGTCTTCCGCAAATACTACAACGAGTGTATTCACGAGTAGCATATTTTTGTTTTCTTTGTTGTTTTTCAATTAAAGCTTTTTTTGCCATTATAGCTCCTCCTATCTTTCTCTAAAAGGCATACCAACTGCCTTTAAGAGTGCAAGTGCTTCGCTGTCTGATTGCGCTGAAGTTACAATCATAACATCAAGTCCTCTAGTTCTTTCGACTTTATCATAAACTATTTCTGGGAAAATAAGTTGTTCTTTAATTCCCATAGCATAATTTCCATGACCATCAAATGATTTTGGAGAAATTCCTCTAAAGTCACGAAGTCTTGGAAGAGCTATTGAAATGAGCTTATCCAAAAATTGATACATTTTGTCGCCTCTTAAAGTTACTTTTGCACCAATTTTCATGCCTTGTCTAACCTTAAAGTTAGATATAGCTTTTTTAGCAGTAGTAGGAATTGCTTTTTGACCTGCTATTGCAGTCAACTCATCAACAGCTAAATTATAGCTTTTAGAGTTATCTTTAACTTCGCCAAGTCCCATATTTAAAACAATTTTTTCAATTTTAGGAACTTCATTGACGTTTTTATACCCAAATTCTTTAATAAGATAAGGAACAACTTCATCTTTATAAAACTTTTTGAGTCTGTTTTCAATCTTAGCCATTTAAATTTTTCCTCCTACTCTTCTGTTTTCTTCACTGATTTTGCAGTGCTAGACTTTTTTGTAGATGTAGCTTTAGAAGTTTTCTTTTCAGAAGATTTTGCGGAAGCCTTTTCCTCTTTAGGAGCAACTTCTTCAGCTTTTGCAGCTTTAGCAGATTTTTTAGCATCTTTCTTAACCGCTTTTGCATGTTCTTTGTCAAGACTCATTCCACAAACTTTGCACACTCTGACTTTTTTACCATCAACAATTTTATGTGCAACTCTTGTAGCCTTTCCACATGAACACATAACCATAACATTAGATGCATCAATAGGAGCTGATTTTTTAACAATTCCACCCTTTTCTTGAGCACTCTTTGGTTTTGTGTGTCTGCTAACAACGTTTACGCCATCAACAATAACACGATTTTGTTTAATCAAAACTTCCAAAACTTTGCCTGACTTTCCCTTGTCCTTACCAGTTATAACAACAACGGTATCACCTTTTTTAATATTCATTTTAGCAATCTCCTTTAAATAACCTCAGGAGCAAGAGAAATAATTTTCATGTAGTTTTTATCTCTTAACTCTCTGGCAATAGGTCCAAAAATACGAGTACCTTTAGGTTGTTTTTGATTATCAATAATAACAGCAGCATTGTCATCAAAACGGATATGAGTTCCATCAGAACGTCTAAGTCCTTTGCTGGTTCTAACAATTACAGCTTTAACAACGTCGCCTTTTTTAACCATTCCACCAGGAATAGCCTTTTTAACAGAAGCAATAATAACATCACCAATGTTACCACTTCTTCTATAAGAGCCTCCAAGCACACGAATGCACATTATTTCCTTTGCACCTGTGTTGTCAGCAACTTTTAATCTTGTTTGTGGTTGTATCATAACGGCACTCCTTTTACTTAGCTTTTTCTACTATTCTAACAAGGCGATAGTACTTGTCTTTACTAAGTGGTCTTGTTTCCATAATTTCAACGACATCTCCAAGAGCACATTCGTTGTTTTGGTCATGAACCTTAAACCTGTTAGTTTTTTTAACGACTTTTTTATAAATTGGGTGTTTTGAGTTGGAAACAACTTTAACAACAATAGTTTTGTCCATTTTTCCAGCACTCACAACCTCTCCAAGTTTTGTAGGTCTTGTGTTTCTATCTTCCATATTACACCTCTACTCCTTCTTTGAGTTCTCTTTCTCTCAAAATTGTTTTAACTTTTGCAATATCCTTTTTAACCACATGTAGTTGCATATTATTTGGAAGATTGCCTGTGGCATGTGAAAAACGCAAATTGAAAAGTTCGGTTGTCAAATCATTAAGTTTTGCTTTAAGTTCTTTAGTTGTCAAACTTCTAATTTCTTTAATTTTCATCATTGCCCTCCTCAGTTCTCTTTATAAATTTGGTTTTGCAAGGAAGTTTCATAGAACCTAATCTCAAAGCTTCACGAGCTACTGGTTCAGAAACACCTTTCATTTCAAAAAGCACTCTACCAGGTTTAACCACTGCAACCCAAAATTCTGGAGAACCTTTACCTGAACCCATACGAGTTTCTGCAGGTTTTTTAGTTACAGGTTTATCTGGAAAAATATTAATCCAAACCTGACCACCACGTTTAATATATCTAGTCATCGCAATACGAGCCGCCTCAATTTGGTTAGATTTAATCCAACAAGGCTCTGTTGCAATAATTCCAAAATCGCCATAAGCAAGCTTGTTTCCTCTAGTTGCAACGCCTGTCATTCTTCCACGATGAACTCTTCTTCTTTTAACTCTTTTAGGCATTAACATCAGTCTCTACCTCCTTTGTCCTCTCTAGCGTTTAAAATCTCGCCTTTGTAAATCCAAACTTTAACGCCAAGTTTACCATAGTTTGTAAATGCAGAAGCAACGCCATAATCAACATCAGCTCTAAGAGTGTGGAGTGGAAGAGAACCTTCCATATATTTTTCGGTTCTAGCAATTGAGTTAGCGCCATCAACAACACCACTAACTTGAACTTTACAACCTTTAGCTCCAGCTTTCATAACTCTTTGTAAAGCACTTCTCAAACATCTTCTAAAAGGTATTCTTTTTTCAAGTTGAGAAACAATACTTTCTGCAACCAAAACAGCGTCAAGGTCTGGTTTTTTAATTTCTTTAACATTAACAATGAAATTTTTGGTTGGATTTACAACTTTTTGAAGTTGTTTTTTAAGTTCTTCAATCCCAGCACCCTTTGCTCCAATAAGCATTCCAGGTCTGCCAGTGTAGATGTTGATAACAAGCTTAGCTTTGGTTCTTTCAACAGAAACCTTAGAAATAGCACAATTTGCATAGTTCTTTTTAATAAAATTTCTGATTACGTTATCTTCTTTAATATATTTAGCAACTTCGTCTTTATCAGCATACCAAGTTGAATCCCAACCCTTGTTGATGCCTATTCTAAGTCCAATAGGACTAACTTTTTGTCCCATACTAACCTCCTACGCCTTTTGGTCAAGTATAATTGTTATATGACTTGACCTTTTAAGCATTCTGTCTGCTCTACCTCTAGCCCTAATTAAAATTCTTTTAAGAGTAGGACCAGGAGAAACATAACATTCTGCAACGAACAAATCTGCTCTATTGATTGATTTGTTGTTTTCAGCATTAGCAACTGCTGATTTTAAAAGTTTTGCACAAACTTCTGCAGCGGCATGTGGTGAATTTTCAAGTATTGCGGCAGCCACTGTCACATCTTTTCCTCTAATTGTGTCAAGAACGATGCGAACTTTTGAAGGACTCATTCTAATGTAATTTGCTTTTGCAAAAGGTCTTTGGTCCTTATTTTGCTTTCTATTTGCTGTTTTTTCTCTAATTCTTGTAGCCATTTTTCACCTCTTTAACCTTTACTACCAGTGGTTTTGCCTTTTTGCTTGCTTCCAGCATGTCCTTTAAATGTTCTTGTTGGAGCAAACTCTCCAAGTTTATGACCAACCATTTCAACGGTACAGTAAACAGGAACATGTTTTTTGCCATTGTGGACAGCAAAAGTGAAACCTACAAATTCTGGATAAATAACTGATGCTCTAGACCAAGTTTTAATTGGTTTTTTAACACCTGTTTTGTTCATTTCTTCAACTCTTTGCAAAAGTTTTGGAAAAACATAAGGTTTTTTCTTTAATGATCTGCTCATATCTTTAACTCCTAGTTAATTCTCTTAACAATCAATCTGTTAGATGATTTGTTTTTCTTTCTTGTCTTGTATCCAAGTGCTGGTTTGCCCCATGGAGTAACAGGTGATTTAAGTCCAACTGGAGACTTACCTTCACCACCGCCGTGTGGGTGGTCATTAGGGTTCATAACCACACCTCTAACGGTAGGTCTAACACCCATATGTCTTTTTCTTCCAGCCTTTCCAATAGACACCAATTCATGGTCTGGGTTTGAAACCGTTCCTATTGTTGCACGACATCTTGCAAGAACCTTTCTCATTTCACCACTTGGCATTCTGAGCATTGCATACTTGCCTTCTTTAGCAACCAACTGAACCTCAACACCAGCAGAACGAGCAATTTGACCGCCCTTGCCAGGAATCAACTCAATATTGTGAATTGTTGAACCAACAGGAATATTTTCAAGAGGAAGACAATTTCCGACTTTTATTTCTGAATTAGCACCGCTTGTTACAACATCTGAAACGTTGAGTCCAAGAGGAGCAAGGATATATCTTTTTTCACCATCAGCATAAACCAAAAGTGCGATATATGCGGAACGATTTGGGTCATACTCTATTGAAGTAACTTTTGCAGGCACATCATCTTTATTTCTTTTAAAATCAATAATTCTATATTTTTGACGATTGCCACCACCATGATGACGAACGGTTATTCTACCGTTAGCATTTCTGCCACCCGTTTTTTTCTTAACTGCAAGCAAACTCTTTTCAGGAGCTTTTTTTGTCAATTCTTCAAAAGAAGCTGTTGTTAAAAATCTGCGTCCTGCTGAAGTTGGCTTATTTGTTTTTACTGCCATTTTGTCTATCTCCTTTATGACAAGCTTTCAAAGAACGGAATTGGCTTTGATGAACTCTTAAGAGTAACTATAGCTTTTTTATAGTCACTAGTTCTTCCAACTGTTCTTCCCGACTTTGTGTTTTGCTCTTTTTTATGTCCTTTCATAACAACTGTTTTAACACTATCAACTTCTACCTTGAAAATTTCTTCTACAGCTTTTGCAATTTCAATTTTGTTGGCTTGTTTTGCAACAATGAAAGCATAAACCTTGTTTTGAATTCCAGTATATGTTTTTTCAGTGAGAAGTGGTTTTTTAATTATTTCTCTAGCATTCATTCTTTATATCCCTCCTCTATAAGTTTGACAGCAGATTTTGTCATGACAATTGTAGGATATTTAACAACTTCATAGACACTTAAAACATCAGCAAGTTGAAGTGAAAGATTATCAAGATTTGCACACGCTCTTGTTACAAACTCATTGTTTTCAGCAACAACAACAAGCGCCTTTCTATTTAGATTAAAATCTTTCATAAACTTTTCTGCGAATTTTGTTTTTGGTTCATCGAATTTAAACTCATCAACAAAAACAATTTCTTTTGCAGCAAACTTTCCACTAAGAGCACTTGCAAATGCAACTTTTTTAGCTTGTTTATTAACTTTTTTAGAAAAGTCTCTTGGTTTTGGCGCAAATGCAACTCCACCACCTGTTTGATGAGGGCCTTTAGTTGAACCCTGTCTTGCATTACCAGTATGTTTTTGTCTAAAAGGTTTTTTAGCATGTCCTCTAACTTCGCTTCTTGTAAGAGCAGATTTAGTTCCCTGTCTTTTGTTAGCAAGTTGAGCAACAACCACTTCATGAACAAGCCCTTCATTGACATCAGCTTTAAAAACTTCATCACTAACTGTCAAGGAACCAACTTCTTCATGGTTCATATTATAAAGTTTGACTTTTGCCATTTTGCTTCCTCCTACGCCTTAACCGCTTGTTTAACAGTTACAAGCGAGCCTCTTGGACCAGGAACGCAACCTTTGACAAGAAGAATATTTCTATCTGTATCAACTTTAACTACTTCAAGATTTTGAATAGTTACGCTTTCATGTCCATATTGTCCAGGCATTTTTTTGTTTTTAAAAACTCTTGATGGTGTTGAGTTGGCACTCATTGAACCAACCTCTCTATGAACAGGTCCTGTTCCGTGAGTCATTTTAAGTCTGTGAGCGTTCCACCTTTGAATATTTCCAGTGAAACCTCTACCACGAGTTGTTCCGCTTACATCCACCATATCGTTTTCTGAAAAGATATCACATTTGATAACAGTTCCAATTTCATATTCATTGCTATTTTCAAATCTAAATTCCTTGAGAGTTCTGCAAGGAGCAACATCACTTTTTTTGAAAACACCAAGTTCAGGTTTTGTGAGCAATTTTTCCCTAACTTGTTCATATGCCACAACAACTGCATCGTAGCCATCTTTAATAGCAGACTTTTTTCTAACAACTGTGACAGGTCCAGCTTCTATAACTGTCACTGGAACAACTTGTCCTTCAGCAGTGAAAACTTGAGTCATGCCGAGTTTTTTACCAATAATTGCTTTTTTCACTTTTTTAGCCTCCTTACAGTTTGATATTGATGTCAACACCTGCTGGCAAGTCGAGCTTCATAAGCGAGTCGACAGCTTTAGGTGATGGACTATACACATCAATTAATCTTTTGTGAGTTCTACACTCGAATTGTTCACGACTATCTTTATGTTTGTGAGGTGAACGGATGATTGTTACCACTTCCTTGTCTGTTGGAAGAGGAATTGGCCCAGCGACTTTTGCACCGCTCTTAGTTGCTGTTTCAATTATTCTCAAACAAGCTTGGTCTAAGAGTGCATGGTCATAGGCTTTCAGTTTAATTCTGATTTTTTGAGTTGCCATTTTTTATTAACCTCCTGTAATAGCAAAACCTCGAAGCATATCGTTACACTATCCCGTGTGTGTCGCCACTATAGCCAAAATTAAAACCTGAATTAACAGGCATTAAAAGATATGCTTTTGCTCGAGGGCAACCGCTTTTAGCAGTCACTTGTCCGCACAAATTCTCCTTGTCCGCTTGAAGACAAAGTAACCTTGTGCATCAACCCAGACTATAATAGCTTGCTTATTATATAACAGCTTGGCTAGCCTTGTCAACACTTTTTTAAAACTTTTCAACTCTTTTTTGTAACCTAAGATTAATAATATATATATAATTATTTTTATAGAAAACTACCTATTAATTTAAGGCTTTCCCTTTACATTTTAATCAGTTTTACTTACATGAAAAATAATCTACAAACCAATTCACTTATTCATCAAATAGCATATATCTCATTCAAAAAATTGTTGGCATATAAAGTTGAAAACACGAAGTCCCACATGCTACCCTATTAAAAGGTTGAAATTTCTAAAGCATGGAATTATCTGAAGCAAACACAACCCAATCATTCATACTTTTTTAACCCTTCTAAAAAAAACATTTTTAGAAAAATACAATCTAATAATAAAGATATTTTCAGCTTCATAAAATGATAATCAATTATCTTTAAATAAAGCAAACTTTTTTAAAAGTGTAGCAAGATTTTTTTAAAGCACAAAAAAATTACTCTTACTATTTTTCAAATCAACTTGTTAATAAATTTATTTAAAACCTCAAAACATTTTTGTTTTGAGGTTTTTCACATGAATAATTTATAGCTTAAGAGTTTCAACCTTTTACAAATTAAAAGGAGGTGTGATATAATGGCAATATTAGATAACGTTAAAAGTCTTGTTGAAAAGTTTTTTACAACCAATGGTGATTTTTGGGTAATAAGAAAAAGTAGAAGCAATCTAAACATTGAAAAGTGTAACGGTTTCGCAAAAAAAGATGAAACAAAAAATGTTTGCGACCTTTGCGTGGCCCTCAATGAAACTGTTTTTAAAGTTTACAACAAACCCGAATACTTTCATCCCAATTGTACTTGTAAATACGTTCCCACAACCCTTTCCAATATCATTTTAGATTTTCCAATGAAAAAGGTTGAAAATTATTTATTTGTTGATATTGATAAGCATAAAATGATGAAAACTATGGGTTATCATATTCAAGATTCTAAAGATGTTTATGATCTCATTTTTGAAAGTGTGAAAACAAATTTCAAAAATGGAAATTACAAATTAGGTATTCTGGATATACATGGTCAACATTTTTCCATAAATTTTATATTGTATGGAAAGAGAGACCATATTGGAGAAGTTTTCAATTGTCATATAGGTGTGTCGCATGGCCCAATGGCAAAATAAAAGTTGCGACACCATTAATTAAAGATTAAGGAGGTAAAAAAATGAAATGGCTTGATAGAGTTAAAGTTACTGTTAGTAAAAAAAAATATGAAGATGCAGGTGTTTTCAAAGGCGCTGAAGGTGTTATAATTTTCGCTTGGCTAAGAAATGATCAATTTGAAGTTGTATTTTCTGATGAGGATGGCAGAGATTATGCTATGATAGAAATTAATGTTGCAGATTTGGAATTAGTAAGAGAAAATACTATAACAGATGAGGATATACTTGAAGACCTTCCCCTTCATGACCCACATTGGTGGTGCAAAGTTGAGGATGGGTTTATTCTCAATCTTTTGGGCGAAAAGAAAAATAAAATACCTTATGATTATAATTCTTAAATTTAATTATTAATTATTTTAATATTATAGTAGTAAATAAAGTTAATAAAAAATTAATTTTAAAAAATAATCATAATTAAAAAATTATTTAATAAAAATATAAAAAGATAACAATTATTTATTTGTTATCTTTTTTTTAATTAATTTAAATATAATTAAATATTTAATTTATTTATATTTTTTTTAATATTAATTAATTTATGAAACCAAACTTGGTCTTTCCTGTGCAATCATTGAAATTGTCTCATGTTTTCCATTTCTTATAACTTCAACAACAATTTCGTCACCAATATCATATGAAAACATTTGCATTTTTAAATCTAACAAGGTTTCAATTTGTTTGTCACCTATTTTAACAATTAAATCGCCCTCTTCTACACCTGCAAGATAAGCCACCGCTTTTTGGTCAACGCTTACAACATACACACCTTTTTCACTTGTTGTTTCTCCATAATAATTTGCAATGTCAGCATCAAATCCAAACACTCCAATATAAGCAGGCTCAAAATCGTTATTTTTTACAATGCGTTCCGAAATGGCACAACCAACTTCAATAGGAATGGCAAACCCAATACCCTCAGATTCACTTGCCTTAAGAGTGTTAATTCCAACAACTCTTCCATCTAATGAAATTAGTGGCCCACCACTATTACCCGGGTTAATGCTTGCGTCATGTTGAATAAGATTTTGAAGATAACTTGCTCCACCCATGCTTTCAATTTCCAAAGTTCTATTTAAAGCACTCACAATGCCCTTTGTCACAGTGTGTTTGAATTGTAAAGTTAGAGGCGTGCCAATAGCTAACACATCTTCACCAACTTGCAAATCTTTCGAACTTCCACATTCTAAATATGGCATATTTTTTGTGCTTTTAATAATTGCCATATCAAGTGAGGAATCAGACCAAATAAATTTAGCTGGCGCATTAGTTTTATCTGCAAAATAAACCGTCAAATCTGAACTTCCTTGAACAACATGGTGATTAGTTAAAATATAACCACCATCAGCAATAGCCACACCACTCCCAACACTATAACCTCCGCTCACACTGGCAGAGATTCCAACAACGGCACTTTTAACACTCTCCACAACCTCCACCGCACTTTTATAATTCGTAGAAGTGATTAATCGAGGGGTCATATCTACACTAGAATCAGCTTTTACAAACATAGGATTTGTACATCCAGATAAAATAAACATAAAAGAAATACATAACAATAATAGTTTTTTCATAAATTTCTCCACAATGTAGTTTGCGCAAAATTATGTAACATATTCTTAAAAAAACCATAGGATTTTTCTTATGGTCAGACTGAAGACAAACGTCGAGATCGTAAAATTTTAACAAAATTTTACTTACTGCGTTAACTGAAAAACGCCCTAAGACAGTCATTTACGTTAGTAAACTCCTGCCTTAGAGCATTTTTCGAGCCTTGTCTCTCTCGTTTCTCTTCAGTCTGATTAATTTGTCTACACACTGACCATAAGAATTTAATTCTCTTATGGTTTAATTTTTAAGTGTTAAAAACTATTACGCTTCCTTGTTTAATTTTTTTAAAAGAAAATCTAAATCAACCTCATGCACTTCGGCACCCTCTTCCAAAGTTTCCATTTGCGACATAGGGCATCCAAAACAATGAAAGCCAAAACCTTGCAAAATTTCAGCGTTTTTTTCATCAGCCTCTAAAACTTCACCTATTGTTGTATCTTTATTAAATTTCATTTAATATCTCCTTTTTCTTCTCATTGCAAATAAAAATCAAAGTAATCGTTAATTTTAAAGCATTTATTACCTTTTATTGCAACAAAGATAGAATATTCTATTTTAAAATAAGTGTCAACAACTTTTTATTAGTTTCAAAATTTATCATTCAAATCTTTCAGATAGGTTTTAGCTTTTTTTGGCAATTTAATTTTTTCAATTATAAAACCTTGAATTTCTATTCCAAATGCATACATCCTGTCGCAAAGCTTTTCATAAACCAAATCAGTCAAATCATTTAAATTTGCAATTTGTTCCAACTTAAAATTATTCTTTTCAATTTCATCTACAACAAACTCACTTAAAAAGTTCTCCAAAATGATTTCCGCTTCTTTATTCTTCAAATAATCATAAATTTTCAAAAGACTGTTCACAAAACGAAAAGAATCTACCACCCTAAAGGCGAAACCACCCTCCAGCCAAATTGAATAATTACCCAAACATTTGTCACTAAGATTTATTTTTCGATAACTAATCCATTTATTATATTCAAATAATTTCAAATTTACAAAATAGGCGTTAGCCTCAAAAGTCTTTGGTAGTTTGCCATCACTGCCCGCCCTATCAAGCTTAAACTTCTTCACGCATTTTGGCAAGGTTGATAAAGATAATTCATGTTCACCACTTTTTAATATATCAAAAACTTTTCCACTTTTTGCAATTACAAAGTCAAATCCACTTGGAACAACAACTTTACTATTCAATCTTATCTGCCCATTTTTAAGTTTATATACAAAAATTAAATTTGAAGACACATCAGAATTTAATATAATGTTTTTTTTGAAAATATTTTTGAATCTAGAAAACAGTCTCATATTTATAATATATCACATATCCTGTCAAATTTTGTCAAAAAAACAAAAATCGTTCATAAAAGCCAACAAATTTAATAATTTAAAGTGTGGAGGAAAACATGAAAGTTTCAGAAATCATCTCTAAAGAAATAATATCAATTTATGAATGTGAAAGTGTGGGCACAGTAAAAGACGTCTGTTTTAATAAACTACTAAAAAAGGTAAATGGCTTTGTTTTTTTTAATGACGACAGCGATTTAGATTGTTATATCCCTACTTCAAAAATTTATAAGCTTTATGACGAAGGGATATTAATTAAAAATACTAGAAAAATAGAATATTTTTATGACGAAAGCAACAACCCAATAAATAAAAAGGTTTTTTCTATAGCTGGAAAAGATTGCGGAAAGATTGTAGAAATAGAAATAACCCAAGAAGGCAATGTTGAATATATGCTAACCAGCAAAGGAGAACAAATTAACCCAGATAATATTTTAACAAATGGAATTAATATCATTCTAATTAAAGAGCAGGACCAAAAAATTTCGATTTCGTCATTTAAGCCAAAAGACAAGATAGAAGTCAGTCACGAAAATCTCCAAGTTAAAATTGTGAAAATGCCTATAATAGAAGAGCAGGAGTTCTCTCCCATATCCACCCCGCCTAAAATCACAACTAACACTTCCTCCCTGTTGGGCAAACGTGCAAAAAGAACAATAATGGGACTTAATAACGAAGTTATAGTAAAACAAAATCAACTTATTTCACAATACACTTTAAATCTTGCAAAAAAACATAACAAAACCAATGAATTAATTTTTAATGTTATGGAATAGTGCTAATTAAGTTTGCTATAAAAATAAACGCAAAACAATTTTAAAACAAAAAAGCATTATCTTAAAAAGATTAAAATAAAAATTCATTAAAGAAAAAACTCGCATAACTTTATCACTGATCAATTAAAGCGAGTTTTTATTTTATATAATTTCTTAAGTTGTTTAAATTAAAATCCTACAATCTTGTCTGCGTAATAACTCCTTCTTTCAGCCGTCTTATAAGCTTCTAAGGAAGCTGCTGGCACGTAAATTAAAGTTCTATAGGAGAAAAACAAATGCAAAAAAGCCTAGTTGTGTTGGTTCAGGCGAGTTAAACTTAAATGAAGTTAGCTTGTTGCAATTCAAAAACGGCCGTTCACCAATAACATAACCAGCAAATAAATTTTCCTGAATATACTCATCATTTAAGGAAATAATTTAAATATGAAAAAAAATGTTTTTTTAACAATAGTTGAAACCTTTCAAGATTTTAAAAAAAATTATGAAAAAATTATGCCTACCGCACTTCTTGCCTGGGCAATTTCTTTATCTACAATTTTATTCTTAATTCCTTTTGGATTTGTTGTTTGCTTTGTTGTTATGAGCGTTCTTTGTATTGGGCTACAAGAATATAATATTTTGGTATTAGAAAATAAAAAAGCCACTCCAGAAATTATTTTTTCCAGATTTAATCAAACGGCAAGCGCGGTAAGTTTAAAATTTATAAAATTAGTTTTTATTTTTATTTGGTCATTACTTCTAATTATCCCTGGAATTATTTGCGCATTAAACTATGCTTTTGCAAGTCATATATTTGCGGAAAATAAAAAGTTAACACCATTTGAGGTTTTAGAAAAAAGTAAGTCATTGGTTTATGGCTATAGAAGCAAGTTATTATTTTTGGCACTATTCACTCTTCTATTAACTATTGTAATTATTTCTTTCGTATCCTTCTTAATTTGGCTATTAACACTTGTAGTTTCAATACCGCTTTGGCTTATTGGCGTTATGATAGGAGTTATTTCATTAATTATTATTGCCTTATTGGTATTGCCGTTTATGGAAATTTCTTGGACAAATTGCTATTTGGAAGCAAGAAATCAAAATCTAAAAAAGCAAAAAAATGTTAACAAAGAAAAACAAAAATCTGATATAATAACAGCATAGAGGATAAAAATGTCAGAAAATAATTTAATTTTAAAATCAAATGATGCAAAACAAAAATTTATGGAACTTCGTCGCAAAGTGGAAGAATTAATTGAAAAAACTCCATTCAATAAGATCGACGAAGTTTTTGCAGAAGAATTTAGCAGAATTTACACTGAGGCAACTTTAGGAGATATTGTATGTCAAGACTATTTAGGTTACATTTTTAAAAGAGGAAAAGAAGGTCTTGTTCCAGAAAATATTGACCTTTCAATGCAATGGCAAATTTTGGCAGCGGCAAATGGAAATGACCTTTCAATAGACCGTCTAGCAATATTTTTAAATAGTGCTTATGACGAAATAGTTGACCTGCCAGATTTTGGAGATATTAAAGTTTATAATAATATAGACGAAAATAATTATACATATATTATTGGGCGCCTTTTATGTGATGCAATAATAGATATTCTACAAATCAATGCTTTAAACATAATAAAGGAGGTCCCAGATACCCTTTTATTCAATCAAAAATCTATGCGAGTTTATGAAAATGCAAGACAACAAGCGGTGCCAATAGTGGTAAAATTTTTACGTTCAAGCTTTGCTCAACACGACGAAACTCCACAACCTTCTAAAGAGCAAACAACTAATGAAAAAAAGAACTTGTTTGCAAAATTATTTAAAAAAAATAAAAATTAAAGATCCATTTTGAAACTAGCAAAAATCGAACTTAAAATTTTAAGTTCGGTTTTTTATAAGATATTTTTATTAGCTCGAAAATATATAAGTTCTTTCAACATACATATATTCAATTTTGTTAACTAGAAATTATATTTTATAAAATATTAAAAATGTTTTTTGGTTAAAAGGTCCCTCTTTAGCTTATGATTCCCTTATCATGCAAATGAGCTTCATGTTGTGGGCTAAAATAAAAGCTTAAAATTTCTAACTCTTTTAGCATGTGACTTTTGCACTATATTTCTTTTATTTCGAGCTAAGAATCTAAGAGTAAAAAAAGAAACCTTAGCAGCTTTGCTTTATTTAGGCTTCTTTAATATTTTAGTTTTAAAATTGAATAGCTAAAACTTTCTTTTTATTTTTCAAAAACATCATTTTTATGTTTAATATTTCTATTGTATTTTCTATTTTTTCCATCATTATTTTTCTTTTCAAATGATGAGTTATATCTTTTAGCCTCATAATTTGCCTCAAAAGATCTTCTCAAAGTGTTAGCTTTATTATATTTTTTCAAATTGACAAACTTATCAATACTTGGAACCTCATTTGAGTTTTTAACTATTTTTTCTTTTTGAAGGTCGGTAGATGTAATAATATTTCTGGAATTTCTATCCGTAGAAATTATTTTAACCTTTATTTTGTCACCTACTTTGTAAACTTTCCCAGAAAAAAGATTTTTAAGGATAACTTTAGTTTCGTTTGTTTTAAAACCTAAAGCATTGTTTGAAAGTTCAGAATAAGGAAGTTTAAATTCAACAAGTCCGTATTTTAATTTCATAAAATTTTTGTCGAAACACACAATTCTACAGTCAAACACTTCATTAATATGATTTTCTGCCCAAATTGTCATAAGCAAACTATCACTCATCCTCTCCGCTGAATCGGCGTTTTCCTCTCTAGTAGTCAAGTGATGACCTATTTTCAGTAATTCATCAAAAGTATGCGAGGTCTTTTTTGTAGCTATAGCTTCATGAATTTGTCTGTGAACCAGTGTATCTGGGTATCTTCTTATTGGAGAGGTAAAATGGATATAGTTTTTTGAGCCCAAACCATAATGTCCTATATTTTTTGGTTGATATTTCGCCTTAGACATACAACGAAGAATCGTATCGTTTAAAAATTGTTCCGAAGGATGTCCTTTAGCTTGTTTTAATAACCTTTGAATGCCCTCTGGAGAGGTATCACCATCAAAATTAACGCCCAAAATTTCAAAAATAGCTTGAAATTTCTCTATTTTTTCCTCATCTGGCTTATCATGAACTCTAAATAAAGTTGGAAAATTATTATTGATAAAGAACAACCCCACCGCTTCATTGGCTAAAACCATAAGAGATTCTATCACCTTTTTTGAAAGTAAATTGCTTTTATCAACTACTTCATAAACATTTGTCTTGCTTTCATCAAATTTAAAAGTTGGCTCATTACTTACAAAATTCAACTCCCCTCTATCCCTTCTATTTTTAGATAATACCTCATTTATTTGATAGAGTATATCAATATTATTAGCTATATCTGAGTATTCTTTTCTAGTATTTCCGTTATTCAAATATATATCTTCCGCAACCTCATAGGAAAGGCAATGTTTTATCTTTATTACAGATTCTACGATATTATATTTTTTAATGTTACCCTTTAAATCTACATCAACAATAGCAGTCAATGCCAACCTATCTACACCCTCGTTTAAGGAACAAATATCATTTGAAAGCTTTTCTGGAAGCATTGGATAAACACCATCACCCAAATAGCAACTAGTTCCACGATTATAAGCTTCCTGATCAACCAAACTTCCTTCTTTGACAAAATGCGCCACATCTGCAATTGCTACATATGCCTTAAATCCATTTTCTGTTTTTTCAACATAAACTGCATCGTCTTTATCTTTGCAACCAATAGGGTCTATTGTCACAAAAGGCAATTCTCTTAAATCTGTTCGTTTTGAAAGTTCACTTTTTGAAATATCTTTAGGAATTTGACTTACTTCATACTCTATATCACTTGAAAAATCTTTTACAAATCCAAATTCAAAAGCTATAGCTTGATTTTCAACAATAGGATCACCTGCTTTGCCAAAAACTTTTGAAACATGTCCAAAACAATAATTGCTTGAAGTTGTATTATCAAAAAAATCAATACTAAAAGCAACTTTTTTCCCAAGAGCAGATTTTGTCTGTTCATCTTGTTTTAAAATAAACTTTTGAGAAATATTTAAATTGTCAGGAATAAAAATATAATCATTTTTGCTTTTTGCAACCTGTCCCATAACATGACTTGCATTTCTTTCAAGTATTTTTAAAATGAAACATTCTTTTTTACCATTTTTATTATTTAAAAAGCCAACTTCAACCACATCATCGTGCATTGCGTTACTTTTATTTGAAACATAATAATCTTGAGGTTCACCTTCAACGCTAACGAATCCAAAACTTTGAGTAGTATCTTTAAATACACCCTTTTTGGTTGGTATAAGATTTTTAATAATTTTATCTTTATTAGAAATGTATATCCTTTTTTCTAAAACTAATTGTTTCATTGCATCAACAACTGATTGTTCACTTATATGGAACATATTTGAAATTTTTATTACGGCGGTTTTAACGTCACAATCAAACATTGAATTGGTAAGCATTTTTAGATATACTTTTTCTTTAAGTTCCATAATCTACCTCATTTATATTATTATAAGTTTTATCTGAAAGTGCCTTCAAGGCTCATTCAAGTAAAACTGAAGTTAATTCAAACTGGAAGAGTTTGAATTGTCAAGCATGTATTAGCGAAGGTTAATGTGAGTAAAGCGAACATTCAACTTACTAAAGATTTAACTATTAGTAGTATCATTATCAATAGTCTATCATAAGTTATCTAGCATTTCAAGAGCCAATTCAGAAAAAATGATTTAAAAATTCTTATTTTAAATAATATGTATTTTTGTTAAATATTAGTTAAAATATGACTTTGTTTTCCAAAAATTAAAAGCAAAATTAATTTTTTAAAGATTTATTAATATTTTATCTTTTTATTAAAAAAAATAACCAAATTCAAGTGAATGGTTATTTTTATTTGTATTTTGGAACAATACATCTTTTGGCAAAGATTTCTGACATATTATTGTTATATTATTTAATAAATGATTTATTCACAAATCTATCAAAAATTTCGTAACATTAATATTTTTTAATTGTTCCTGATTGATTTGTTTTATATCTTTTTACAATTTATTATTGATTTTATTTAATAAAAACATCAAAGCTTCATAAATTTATAAGCAAGAATTAAAATAGTACTTTATCAATAAATTTTAATATTACAATTGCCAGTTAAATTTATCTTAAGCAAAAAGAAAAGAAATCTTAAATGAGATTTCTCAGTGTGTAGACAAATAAATCAGACTGAAGAAAAACGAGAGAGACAAGGCTCGAAAAATGCTCTAAGGCAGGAGTTTACTAACGTAAATGACTGTCTTAGGGCGTTTTTCAGTTAACGCAGTAAGTAAAATTTTGTTAAAATTTTACGGTCTCGACCTTTGTCTTCAGTCTGAAAGAAATCTCAAATGAAATTTCTTTTCATCAATTAACCTTTATACTTATCAGATTTCTTTTTAGAAACAATGAAATAAACAATTACACCTGCAAGTAAAAGTACTGAAATAACAACAAGTACTGTGCCAATAACTTCATTTTTGTCAACACCGGAGTTAGAATCTGCATTGACAGTAAATGTTCTTGTAACTGCCTCTGATTCGTTTCCTGCAGCATCTTTAACCGTTATGGTCAATTTGTATGTTCCAGATTTAGCTATTTTATATTCATAGTTTGTTTTACTATCACCATGGATGTTTTCAATTTCATCATTGTCTCTTGTAAGTTTAATCACAAGGTCCTCTTTAGAAATATCTGTATCAACCAAATCTGTAATGCTAATCAATGAAAGGTCTATTGACAATGTATCTCCAATATTTACATTTGAAGGTACAAGTTTTTTATCTTTCTCATTAACTTCAATCACTGGAGCTTCTGTGTCACCAACTTTAATTGTTTTTGTCACTGTGGTGGTATTGTTGTATATGTCTTTAACTGTAAATGTCAAAGTATAAACTTCGTTATAATTTAAAGTAACCACTCTGTTTGTTGTTGTGTCACCATAGTAAATTGTCTTGCTTCCGTAAGATTTGCTAGAAAGAACGACTTTGGAATTTTCTGCATCTATTCCGCTCAAATCAAAAGCTGAAAATTGAGGTATTGAAAGTTCATATCCCAAAGCTACAACCGGTTCAACATAAATTTCACCAAGTGTTGGAGCAGTTGTGTCTGTCACTTCAATCGTGAAAGTTTTTTCTGGATTTGTAATCTCTCCACCATTATCAACTGTTGCATAATATTGAATTTTATAAATACCTTTTTTAGCAGGTTTAAATTCAAATTTATTTAGTACGGTGTCTTCTGAAGTAGGTCCGCTTATTTGTCTAACAACATATGACTTGGTTGCTCCGTCTGGGGCGGTAATTTCTGCGGTTGGCATTTTAATTGTTTCACCCAACTCCATTTTTCCACCATTCAAGGTAGTTGGCAATGAAGCAAATCCAATTTCAACTTGTTCAGAATAAGCGGAAACGTTAAAGTCATAAAAATATATTGTGTAATTATTTTTAAGGTCTTTTGAAACGTATGAAACAGTGTATTTTCCTGAATAAGAAGCCAAAACTTTGGCGCTTTTTAAAACAATTTCATCATTGTCTGTTCCGTATTTAATGTCATATTCTGGGTCATATGTTTCTAAAACTGTACCATTTTCATTTTTAACATAAACACCAACTTTAACATAGTCTGCATAATCATCAAGATAACTAACTTGATTTAAAGTAATTTCATTTCCTTGTTTATAGATGTTACCTGTTGACTCTTTCAATTCTTTGATAGTTGTTGGTAAAACATCATTAGTATCAATAATATCAATTGTTGCAAATATTTCATTTGAATTGCCGGCGTTATCAACTGCTTTAGATCTGAGTCTTAATTCGTTAGCTTCAACAATCTTTAATTCGTATTCTCCGTTTTCAGGAGTTAAAGCTTTCCAGTCAGACTCTTGAGGTTCAACATCTGTGACAAAAGCATATTCAACGGTAAGTTTAAGCCTTGTATCTACATTGTCAGTTGCAGAAGGTGAAAGGAAGGTTAAAACATCTCCTACCCTTGTTTGAGTTGGAAGAGCTTCACTTTCGCTCCATTTAATCTCTGGATTTTCGTCATCAATAAAGCCGGTTTCAAGTGTAATTTTATAAGTTGGTGACTCAGAAGTGTTTCCAGCCTTATCTTTTGCAATATAAATGATATTATAAACACCATTTGTCAAAGTTACACCTTCATTTAGTGTTGCTTCAACTTGTGTGTTTGCATCAATGGTAAATGCAGTTGAGTCATAATTGAAAACAAGTTCTTTATTAGGATTTTCACTAGATTCGAAAATTACATCTCCATTTGATTTAACAATTTTTCTGGTAAGTGTTAAATCTGAAAGATTTTTTGACACATTGTCATCCGCCCAAATTGCAGGCAAAACAAGATTTTTTGTGTCATGCTTTTCAGGAAGAGCATGCAACATGTCATCATCTTCTTCTGGTTTTTCTGCATATGCATTTACAAATCTTACTTGTGGAGCTTTAGAATCTTTAACGCCTTTGATTTCAAATCTTGAACTTTCTGCGCTATTTCCAAAAAAGTTCTTAACATTATAAATTATAACATAGTCACCATCTTTGTCTGGAGTAAATTTATTTCCATCAATTACAGATGTTGTTACATCTTCTTCTTTAACAACCTCACCTGTTGTTGAATTATAGGAAATTCTCTTTGCTTGGATAGTATAGTGCACGCCAACAGCATCAGATGTTGTTACATTTTTTCCTGTAATAGAAGGAAGAGTTGTTTCAACACCAGTTACAGCAGTTGTTGGAACAGAACTATTATAAGTGTATGATAATTTATAATCATTGTTATAAGTTTTATTGGCCGTAAATTCGGTTACATGTGATGCCAAAATTCTGCTGTCTGCGGACTTATAAAGATAGGAAATTGTATAAACACCAACTTCATTGGCGGTAAATTCATAATATCCCTGTGAATTTTTAACTAATTGTTCATTATTGAGTTTGTCACCACTTGGTGCCAAAACTTCGACAGCAATTTGAGCGTCTGAAATTTCTTCACCCTCTTCATCTTTCACGATAGGATTAGGCAAAACTATTTTTCCAGTGTATTTTTCAATGTTAATATAACTTGGTATAATTTGCTCGCTATTGTCATCAAATTCGAAAACATACTTACCCTCTTTTGCAACAACACGAAGTTCTTGAGAATAATCTCCCCAAGAGTAAATTACTTTATAATTACCAACATGATTTGCAACAAAAGATTGAACATCTCCATCTTGATTCAATGTAACATCGGTTCCAAAAGGATTTTTGACTGCAACGGAAACTCCGCTGGTAGAATAAGTTAAAGAACCATTGTTGTTAGTTGTCACCTTGGCTTTTGGAATAATATAGCTTCCGCCAACATTCACCTCATCAACAAAATTTTCAATAGTAAGATATGAAAATGAAGTTGTGTCAGCATAAGCTACATTTGCAAATTGTGAAAGCATAGGCATTGACATGCTGGCACAAAGAACAAGTGCAATAGCCAAAAATAATTTTTTAAATTTTTTCATTTCTTTCTAGCTCCTAAATTATGATAGAATTTTAAACAGGGTAAGTTTATCGTATAATAATTTTTTTGTCAACAAATCTTAATTCAAATTCGACTTTTATTTTATTTTTTTCTAAAGTGAAATAAAACCAATGGGAAATGCCCTTCCACAAAAGGTTTTCATCATTAATTTGCGAAAAGCAATAATATTTATGTTAAAAAAAAGTGACGATATGCCACTTTTTTTGTCGTTTATTTAGATTTATGAGAACAGTGTTTTGATATAATCATTTGCCACAATTTGCACCATGGTTCTACTCATAGGTCCGGTAATTAAAAACGCCTGTCCCACTCCAGCAGTAACAATTGAGTTTTGTTCCTCCTCATTTATTTCGCCTGACTTTCTATAAAGTTCAACAAGATCATTCATGTCATTAGGTGAAAGAGAGAAAATCATGGAATATTGACTTGCATTGATAACCGCTGTAGATTGTCTTTGAATAGATTCTGTTCCAACAAAATCCTTTATATTTTGGGTAATAACTATTTGCATTCCAGAATATTTTCTAATTCTTTTTGCCATTTGAGCCATAAAGTCTAGTGCAATAGGATAATTCGGATTAATAAACACGTGGGCTTCATCAACCGCAACAATTATTTTTCTATTCATTCCAAATCTATCATTAAAATCTTTATTTTTAATGATTTCATTATCTAAATACTTAAAAACCAACAACATCTGAGCGCTTGCAATCGTTTGGTTTCTATTTGCAAGAAGGGAACGAAAATTGAATGTTACAAAATTTTCCTTTGTTTCAATAGAGGTTGGGCCATTCCATAGATTGCTGTTTCTTCCGCCAGTAGAAAATTTTTGAATGTAGGTTTGAACGGTTATATAATTTTTTCTATGATACTCATTAGTTTCTTTTTCCACTTTTTCACAGATATATGCAAATAAATCATCAAAGATAGGATAATCTTTTGGAGTAAGTTTTGAAAGATCGGTTTTGCTTGTAATTCCCTTTCTTTTATAAACCTCAACAACGGCAGAGTTTAGAACTTCAAAGGCGTCAGAGGAAATTCCCTCCAAAATCACCTTGAAAAATTGTTCCAAAAATTGCAAGTGAATTGAAAATGTGTCGCTTTCTTCGGTTTTTAGCAAGCTATCTTTTTCATCCTCACTCTCTTTTATATCATCTTTTAAGTTTGTCATTATATGAAAAGGGTTTATAATTCCCATCGCAGAAGACCCAACATCTATAACCTTCCCTTTTAATCTAAATGAAAGGTTTGTATATTCATCTTCTGGGTCAAGAATAAATATTTTCGTGTTATCAGCAGCAAAATTACTAAGCAAGGTTTTAGTCGCATAACTTTTTCCGGAACCGGATTTTCCAATGATCATCATGTTACTATTAACCCTTTCCCTATCTCTTTTGAAAAAGTCAACAAAAACCGGAAACTCGTTATAACCAACATAAAAACCATTAGGGTCTTGAAGTGCACTAGAAACAAATGGGAAAAGTGCGGCCAGTGTAGAAGTTGGAATGCCTCTTTTTGTATCCTTAATGCTATCTCGCATTGAAATATTAGAACTAACAAATGCATCAACTTGCCTTCCAAACATTTCGGTGTACTTAAATCCCTCTTGCTTTAAAATTGCTCTAACCTCTTTTCTTGCTGGGTCCTCGCAAGTGATAAAAGTGTTCACATCATATAACTGTTGATTATTATTTTTTAAGCTTAGCAACAAATCTCTCAAAGTTTGAAGATGGGTTTCGTTTTCTATTCTTCTACTCGATTTACCGCTGTAAAAGACCTTGGTTTCCATTTCCATAATGGCTCTATCCAAATTCTTTTCTGCATCCATTTTTGGAATTGGCTTAATTTTAGTAACCACCCTTGTGCGGTCAAGAAGATAATAAGGTGCGCCCCAAGCATTGGCAACTTGAAGTGGATAATCACTAATGACAAACTGTCTATAAGGCTTGTTATCAATTAATACCCTACTTGCCTTAAATTTTATTTGCTTTGGAGTTGCCCATTCAACATGTTTTGACATAGGTATTCCATCAAGTTCCCTCTCATCAAATTCCTTTCCATAATTTGCCCTTAAAAAAACCGCCAAATCACGACCATACAATCTTTGAGTGTAAAGAGGTGTAACCGCATTGACAAGGGTATTCATCATGCCATTCACTGTATTTTCAAGTGATTCTTTATCCTTATCAAATACCATAACATAAAAATGGTCTTTATAAATTTTATCTTGCCTATTATAATCTTCCATAACAGACACACGTTCCTCAAAAACTCCAGCTCTAGTTTCAACTTCCGCTGGGCTTATTTCCCCCTCGTATTGAAGTTCAAGAAGATTATCATATTTTTTGTCTTCATTATAAATATAATTATCCAAAATCATAGCTTTGTTAAGTTTTATGATGGATGCCATTTGGTCATTTGCCAGCCTTCTTAGGGCATTTGCAAAAGTTTCAATTAACATATTTTGCTTATATTCGTTCAACAAACCAAATTCTAATGGAGTTATCTCAAACACTTGGGCATAGTAATTTTCAAAATCTATAAACCTATCTTGAACTATTCCAACAAAGGGAATAATCTCGTTAATAGGTGAAAAACCTTTAACAACATCTTTACTAAATTTTTTTCTTTGCGCAAAAAAACGAAATATAAAACCCAAAGTTTCGTATAATCTTAAATTGTCTGCAACCTTAAAATATAAGGAAACAATAATTGTAATCCATGCAATTCCAAACCAAATATTGTAAGCAATACCTTGTGATATAAAAAGAGCAATTGCAACAGAAATTCCAATAACCCCTAGAATAATATCACCTATGGTTATTCCACGAATAAACTCAATTTTGACTTTTGTTCGTCTAGGTATAACTCTCATATGTACTCCTATAATTAAAATTATTATATCCTATAAATTAAAAAAAACAAAATATATAGCTTAAAAATAACAAAATTTTATTATTTACATATCTCAATTATTAATTAAAAAATAATGAAATTTTAATTATAATAAAATTATATGTTTCTTTAAATAAAAAATCTGAAAAAATAATTATTAAATTATGTTAACAACTATAAAAAATCATATAATACAACATATTTGTAATTTAAATCGGGTATTGAATAAAAGATTATTCTGTGATAAAATAAGGATAATTAAGTCTGTTAACTGCAGATAAAAATTAACGGACCTAAGAGTTACATATTTTAAGCACCATGTTAACATTAACAAATAAATTTAAAAGGGAATTTTATGGAAAAATATTTATTCTTAAAAAAATCAATTTCAAATATATATGAAAACAATTTGTATAAAATTATAGCCAAAAACAAAGACTCTTATTTAATCGCCGGGAAAGCCCCTAAAGGTAGCCGTAAATTTTTTTCACTTTACAATCTTCCTTTTGACAAAATGGATGATAATTGGATTGACTTAGATGAATTTTTAAAAAGTTGCAAACTTATAGGAAAAAAATTTTACAGAACACAAGAAATTAGCCTAAAAACAGAGGCACCACATGCATTTATGCAAACAGAAATGTTTGAACCAAAAGTTATAATGCTAGCCATTTGTAAAGATGGATTTATTTACTATGATCAAATCAGTAAAAATACTTATATATTAAATTCTGCTTATATAGAAGATATGAATTTCAAATTTTTAGATACAAAGGTTGAGTTACCATTTGAATTGTCAAAACAATCTATAAAAAACGAGGTGGTTAATTCTATTAATAAAAAAATTCAAAATACACTTTTTGAATCGATAGAATTTTAGTATAAAACTTTAATAACCCTTTGAAATTATAAAGGTTTCAAAGGGTAGATAAAAAACTCAGACTGAAGAGAAAGGCTCGAGGCAAGGCTCGGAAAATGCTACAAAGAAGTTTAGTTGACTTAAATGACTGTTTTGAGCATTTTACACCAAGCACTGCATATAAATTTGCCTGCAAATTTATGGTCGCGAGGTTTGTCTTCAGTCTGAAATGTTATCATGTTTATTCCTATTACCTTCAACCTATCTAGCAAGGCTACAATAGTTGTAATCATCTTGCGTCAAACTCAATCAGAGAATAAAAGCAAAATCAATAGGACTTTTAGCCTTTTTATAACGCAGTTAATAGCTATAAATTAAAATCATTTTGGATGCTATTAAAATTCATATTTAATGTTCCTGCTAAATCTTGTGTTTCAACAAACAATCTTGTGTTATTTCCTCCATCAAACAAAACTTTAAATCCCAAATTTTTAAATAATCTTAACCTATTTAAATCTTTATTTTTTAAATCGGTAGTAATATTTTTGTATTGATTGCTATGTTTGAGTATAAATTTAATTAGACTTTGCTCAATTTTTTTGTTTAAATAATTGGCATCTACCTCAAGTTGAGCAATATGTAAATTGCCTCTTAAAGTAAAATTTTCAAAAAGTGCAGCGTAACCAATTATATAAGAACCATCTAAAATACAGACCAAATAGCTGGCTTGATTACAAAGACCAACACTCTGAAATGTTTTACCATTTATCATTGAATTTTTCCAGGATATTTCTTCACATCTTTCAATAACTTCCATATCTTTTGAAGTTATAACTTTTATATTATACATATGTTTACCTCTTAAAAGAGAGTAACACAACAATTATTTTTGTCAAGTGGTAAATAAGAAAGAATATTGTCGAAAAAAAATAAAATATGCTGTTAAAGCATATTTAAAAACCTAAAGAAATCAAGATAGCCCTTCCAACCTCTTTCATCTTAAACGAATCAAGTTTTGTAATCTGTTCTTTCAGCCTACGTTTATCTATCGTTCTAAGTTGTTCCAAAAGAATTACAGAATCTTTAGGAAGCTTATATGTGCTAGCATCAAGTTCTATATGTGTTGGAAGCTTTGCCTTATTAATTTGACTGGTTATTGCTGCAACAATCACTGTTGGAGAATACTTATTTCCTATATCATTTTGAATAATTAGAACTGGTCTAACTCCGCCCTGTTCGCTACCCACAACAGGACTCAAGTCCGCAAAATATATGTCACCTCGTTTGATTTCCTCCAACTTTTGCCAGTTCCTTTTCATATAGATTTAAATCAGACAAATCAGCTTGCTCTGCTAAGTTAATCTCCTCCTTTTCAAGACCACTTAAGAGTAAATAGTTTTGAAAATCTGATTTCATTAGCATTGTATGCAACTGCTCACTATTTTCGTTAAGGACCTTGTCTAAGATATCTCCATAGATCCTTTCTTCTTCCCTTATTTTTTCATTCAATTCATCTTTGAGTTTGTCAAAAATTAAATTCATTATAATTATCTCCCATAAAAATTACTTTTAAACTTTAAATTATTTTGTGTAGTTGTCAAATTATTATTCAAATCATTTAACGAGATAAAAGAAAACATAAAAACCAATTCAATTTCAACTTCGTTTGTTCTATCATCAAAGTTAAACGTTTATTTTTATATCTAGTTTATTGTGAACTTTTTAAAATTCTATGCTTGAAACATAAAGTGTTAAACAGGTGATTATTTATCGATATTTGAAATTATACAAGCCTTGATTACCACAATATTTGTTACATAAAAAACGGGATACATTGTACCCCGCATAAATTTATTCAGCTTCAACAACA
Source organism: uncultured Clostridia bacterium (assembly GCA_937992055.1). GTDB lineage: Bacteria > Bacillota > Clostridia > Christensenellales > UBA1242 > CAJKWP01. Next base: position 49,666 of record CALKLQ010000053.1, read on the forward strand.
TCTGTTTGCTTATTCTTCTGCTTTTTTTCTAGCTTTTCCTTCTTTTTTTCTTGTTTACTTTTTTTTGTTTGGATGTTTTTTGGCTTTGATTTAAATTTTTTAGAACTATTTTTTAAATATTTTATAAATTCATCTTCATCATCATTTTCAACAATTTTTACTACAGCATCCTCACTTCTTTTTTTAATAGGTGTAGAATCAAAAGGCAAAATCTCAACCTCATCTTTTAACCTAACTTCCATTTGATTAAATGGAATTTCAATGTTTTCACGTTTAAATTCATTGAATACTTGTTCCATAAGTTCAAATTTTAAGTCCCAATAATTTTCTGTAGCACACCAACAACCCGTTCTCAAAACAATCGAACTATCATCAAATCTCAAAAGTTGCACAACTGGATTTGGTTCAAGAAGTACCATATCATTATTTATCATCAAACTATACAAAAGATCTTTAGCTTTTGGAATGTCAGTCCCATAAGCAACCGGGAACTCAATCAAAAGTTTTCTAGTTTTGTGTTTGTTAAAATTAATGATTTCACTTGCGACAACGGTTTGATTAGGTATTGAAACCTCTTTATTGTCGGTGGTTTGCAAAATGGTATGCATCATTTTAATTTCTTTAACGGTTCCTTCAACACTGCCAATAGACACATAGTCGCCCTCTTTAAAAGGCTTGGTGCTTATAATAACAACACCATTCGCAAGGTTACTTAAACTGCCCTGTAAAGCAAGAGATACTGCTAATCCTGCAGCAGAAACAATTGCAACAAATCCGGTCATAGGAATTCCAATATATTGGAAAATCACCATCAACAATAAAACCCATAACACTACTTTCAAGCAGGTTCTTAAGAATTTGGAAGTTGCTCGTTCCATTTTAGTTTTTTCAAAGACTTTTCTTACAATTAAAAGAACTATTTTAATTAATAAAAAACCAATTATAAAGATTGCAATAGCGATAAGAATTTTAACGCCATAGGTTTCAAAAAAATTAACAATTTTTTCCCACATAATTTTGTCCTTTTATAACCAATTAACGGTTTAATTTGTAATCAAAAATAAATATATCACAATTCTAAAAAAAAAACAATTTTTTAACATAAATTTTAATGTTTATTACAACAAGAAAATTAATAAATAGAACCTTATTTTATTAGTCTTTGGTGTTTTTAAATAAAATCAATTAATTTTTAATTTAATGTCTTTATAAAATGCATTTAAAAGCATAAAAAACAACTTTTTGCTATATAAAAAAGGAATAATTTAACATTATTCCTTTTAATAAAATCTAATTAATTTCTAGGATATTTCAAGTTTGCTTGTGCTGCCGCAAGTCTAGCAATTGGAACTCTAAAAGGAGAACAAGAAACATAGGTCAATCCTGCCTTTTGGCAAAATTCTATAGAGGATGGATCTCCACCATGTTCACCACATATTCCAAGTTTAATATCTTCTCTAGATTGCTTGCCTAACTTACATGCCATTTGAACTAGTTTGCCAACGCCGTTTTGGTCAAGTCTTGCAAATGGGTCAGATTCAAATATTTTCTTTTCATAGTAGTATGGCAGGAATTTTCCAGCGTCATCTCTTGAAAAGCCATAAGTCATTTGGGTAAGGTCATTTGTTCCAAAAGAGAAAAACTCAGCAGATTTTGCAATTTCATCAGCAAGAAGTGCCGCCCTAGGAATTTCAATCATGGTTCCCACTTTATAATGCATATTTGATCCTGCTTTTTTGATTATCTCATCAGCAGTTGAAGTAACAACTTGTTTAACATATTCAAATTCTTTAACTTCGCAAGTTAGTGGAATCATTATTTCAGGAACTATGTTCCATCCCATCTCCTTGTTAACCTCAAGTGCGGCTTCAATTACCGCTCTAGTTTGCATTACAGCAATTTCAGGGAAAGTTACTGCAAGTCTCAATCCTCTATGTCCCATCATTGGGTTAAATTCATGTAGAGAATCAACTGTGGTTTTAAGCTTATCAAAACTAATATTCATCTCTTTTGCTAAAGTCGCAATCTCTTCATCTTGGTGAGGTAAAAATTCATGAAGAGGTGGATCCAAGAAACGAATTGTAACAGGGTTTCCATTCATAGCTTTATAAATGCCTATAAAGTCATTTTTTTGCATTGGAAGAATTTTAGCAAGCGCTTTTTCCCTTTCCTCAACAGTTGAGGAAACAATCATCTCACGCACTGCCATAATTCTATCTGCTTCAAAGAACATATGTTCTGTTCTGCAAAGACCAATGCCTTGCGCGCCAAAGTTATATGCCGTCTTTGCATCTTGAGGATTATCTGCATTAGTTCTAACCTGCATAACTCTGTACTTATCTGCCCATGACATAATTGTTGCAAAGTCACCTGTTAAGCTTGCCGGCACGGTTTTTACTTGTTCTCCATAAACGTTACCGGTTGAACCGTCAATTGAAATGTAATCTCCTTCATCAAATCTTTTGCCATCTATTTCACAATAGTGCTTTTCTTCAACAACTTTTAAGTTAGCACAACCAGCAACACAGGCGGTTCCCATACCTCTTGCAACTACGGCAGCATGAGAGGTCATTCCACCTCTTGCGGTCAAAACACCTTCAGAAACGGCCATACCCTCAATATCTTCTGGAGAGGTTTCCAAACGAACTAGGACGGTTTTTTCCTTGTTTTCAGCAAATTGTTTTGCCTTTTCAGCGGTAAATGCAATTTTACCACAACCAGCACCAGGAGAAGCTGGAAGTCCGTTTGCAATCACTTTAGCTTCTTTTAAGGCTTGAGAATCAAATTGAGGGTGCAAAAGAGCATCTAATTGTTTTGGGTCGATCATAAGAACGGCTTGTTTTTCATCAATTTTGCCTTCATTTACAAGATCAACGGCAATTTTTAGTGCTGCAAGAGCGGTTCTTTTTCCGTTTCTTGTTTGAAGCATATACAGCTTGCCATTTTCTATTGTAAATTCCATGTCTTGCATGTCGTGATAATGCTCTTCCAATGTGTTTGCAATTTTAACAAATTGTGCGTAAATCTCAGGATTTTGTTCTTTCAGTGTTGAAATATGCTTTGGCGTTCTAATTCCCGCAACAACATCTTCACCTTGAGCATTCATCAAATACTCACCATAAAGTGCCTTTTCACCAGTTGAAGGATTTCTAGTAAACGCAACCCCAGTTCCACTTGTTTCACCCATATTTCCAAAAACCATGCTTTGAATGTTAACCGCGGTTCCCCAACTGGAAGGAATATCATTCATTCTTCTATAGACAATTGCTCTTGGGTTATCCCATGAACGGAAAACCGCCTTAACCGCCTCAATTAGCTGTAGTTTTGCATCTTGAGGAAAATCTGTGTTTAATTGTTCTTTATAAAAAGCCTTAAACCTTACAATAAGTTCTTTCAAATCTTGGGCATCAAGTTCATTGTCTAGTTTAACACCTTTTCTTTCTTTTATTTCATCAATTATCTTTTCATATTTAGATTTTTCAAGCCCCATAACTACATCAGAAAACATTTGAATAAATCTTCTATAGCTATCATAGGCAAATCTTGGATTTGAAGTCAAATTAGCAAGGCCCTCAACAACCTCGTCATTGAGTCCCAAATTCAAAATTGTGTCCATCATTCCAGGCATAGATGCTCTTGCACCGGAACGAACTGAAACTAAAAGCGGATTTGTTTTGTCGCCAAATTTTTTCCCAGTGATTTCTTCCAATGTGGCAAGATTATCCATTATTTCTGTAATAATAGAGTCGCTAATCATTTTGCCATCTTCATAATATTTGTTACAAGCCTCGGTTGTAACTGTAAAGCCTTGAGGAACCGGAAGACCAATTCTTGTCATTTCTGCAAGATTAGCACCCTTACCACCAAGGAGTTCTCTCATTGAAGCTGATCCTTCACTAAAGAGATAAACATATTTATTTGTTGCCATAATTTCTCCTTTACCGTCAATCATTCTACAAAAAAAACACCACTTTTGGCAAGCAAAAGAGGGCTTTTAAAAAAATATACTTAATATTAAAAAAACTTAACTAATTATTAAACTTTTAAGAAATGTTGCCAGCTCAAATTTCAATGTTAGCAAGGTTTAAAAAAAACTAATTTAAAAACCTTCTTTCAAAATTTCTATTAAGCAATTGCAACATGTCATGAACAACGCCTTTACTCAAACTCAATGTATTTAATCTGTCATATTCTGTTTCTGAAACAAATTTAAAAGCCTTGTTCATAGCATAGGAAATTTTTACACAATCGTCATCGTGACAAAATGAGCACAACACCTCACCGGTATTCAAACAAAGATAGCGCTCACCCATTAACTCCAAATTACAATTACTGCAACGTTCGGTGTGAAAGTTATAACCTTGATTAAAAAATAAAGCTAGCAAAAATTTGCAAATAGGCAAATTATTTTGGACGTTTGAATAAGCCAAAACTTTAAGAACTTTCAAAGTTTCAACAAAAAGTGCTGGATTTGGTTCGTTTTCCAAAACTATAATTTTTAGCATTTTTAAAATTTGAACGCCTTCATTAAATTTGTCGTAATCGGTTGTAATTTCATAAAACGAATCAATACATTCAACAGATGTAACAGTAAAATATCCATTTTTTTCAGCCAATAAAAATTCAGCAAAACAAAATATTTCTTTGGCAAACTTTTGTTTAGACTTTCCTTCCTTGACACTTCTCATCTTTGCCTTCAAAAGACCTTTTTCTAAAGAAAAAAGGGTGATTAAAGCATCTTTATCACCACTATCCTGCCTGTTAATTACAATTGCTTTTGTCTTTAGCATTTATTTTTAAAATTCACGTCCTTCATCTTTAAATATCTTATGATTCCCAGCTGAATAATCTTCCACATGCTCAAGTTCAGGATAATCTAAATTAATCATCAAGCTAAAATAGCCCAAAGGAGCTTTCAAATTGTGCTTAGAATAGTACTTTAAATTTTTCCAAATAAGTTCTTGCATTTCACACTTAAACCCGTCCATAAAAGCCTCCTTTTGCCAATTAAGATTTGTTTGTATGTAGTTAGTATATAGTATTATATGCAAATTATCAAGAAAAATTTATGTTACTAATATTATTTTTTTATTCAATGTTAGTTTTAATTTTTTTAAGCATTTCAATTGCATCTTTATGGTTTGGGTAATAATTTTTTCTTATTTTTAAAATTTCAAAGCCAAATTTTTCATAAAGCTTGATTGCTGGCATGTTATCAATTTCCACCTCTAAAAAAATTTGAGCCAAGTTTTTTTGTTTTGCAATATCAACAGACTTTTTTATAAGCGCAGTGGCAATTCCCATTCTCTTAAACTCTTTTTTAGTAGCAATATTTAAAATTGTCATCTCTTCATCGTTAAAACTTAAATTTATAAAGCCTGCAACAATTTTGTTAATTAAAATAACAAAAGAAATTTTAAATTTGTTGTCCTCAATCTCTTTAATAAAAAGATTTTTACTCCAAGAATTTTCTTTAAATTCTTCAACTGAAATCAAATAAACTTCATCAATATGTTTTTTAGCCATCTTTTCTATTTGCATTCAAATTCTCCTCAGCTTGAGAATTTCTTAAATATAATGGAGCAAGGTCCGCACTAACTTGTCCTTTTTCAATTTTTTCAAGAACAAGTTCTAACATTTTTAATCCATCAAGCTCAACATAGTCATCAGCGACAATTAATCCCTCTTCCATTAAACCAACAATTTTTTTATTTAAATTTGAGATATCAAAACATAAAAATGGTTCTTCACCACTATAAGACACATAATATTTTCCACTTAAGGCGTTCATTACAAAAGCCAAATTTTCATCACTATGATAACATTTTTCCATAAGTTCCAAAGTGGTAAAACCAACAGCTTTTAAATTTTTATTTGCAGTTAAAAAACCCTTCAAAATTGCTAAAGAAAGTCTTATACCAGTAAAAGAGCCAGGTCCTATAGAAACTCCAACATAATCTAGGTCTAAAACACTAAGTTTTTGGCTTTCAAGTAACTTTTCTATTTCAACAAGCAAACTTTCACTATGCTTAGATTGAGTTTCCAATCTTTTAATTAAAGTTTGTTCTCCATTTAATAAAGCCAAATCAGCAACTTGAGTTGTTGTGTTAAAAACTAAAACCTTCATTTAACTTCCTCCACAATTATTTTACGTTCATTTTCTCCAAGTTTCATAAAAGAAATTTTCAAATATTCTTTAGGCAAAATCTCAATAGCATTTTCTGCCCATTCCACAAGTGTAATTCCGTCCAAGGAATCTTTAGAAAAATATCTTTCAAATCCCGCTTCAAATGCCTCTTCAGAATTTTCTAAACGATACATATCAAAGTGATAAATTTTGACATCTTTACCTTCATACTCATTCAAAAGCGTAAAAGTTGGACTTGTCACATTCTCAGCAATTCCCAATGCATTGATAAAAAACCTTGCAAAGGTTGTTTTTCCCGCACCTAAATCTCCACAAAGCGAAATGACTTGTGGAGATTTTATTGTTCTAGCAAGTGTTTGAGCAACTGAATTTGTTTGGTCAACGCTTTTACAAATAATTTCTACCTTCATTATTCCACCTCCAAACAAAAAAGCAATCTTTCTCCAAGTTCAAAAACTTCGGTTTCATTTTCAAAAAACACTTCAAAAATAGGTTCATTAAACTCCACCATATCACCAAGTCGTTTCAAAATTTTAAAACCAAGATAACCACTAACTTTTTTCATTTCATGATCCAAATTTCCTAAGCGTTCACAATCTATTTTAGTTAAAGTTCCCTCGTTTTTAGAAAAAACAACATCATGCCAGGGCTTTATGTCTAAAGAAAAAAGAGTAACACTTCCACCCTGCATTGAAACAATTTGTTTCAGTTTTTCCAAAACCTTTCCCTCTTTAACAAGATTAAAACATTGTTTTTTAAATTGTCGATCACCACGCCTTTTGGCTATTTTAGACACAATGTCAATGCTATGTTTTAAAAGTGGAGACTTTTCTGCATTCTTTAAGGTTTGGATAACTTCATATACTTCCATAAAATCGCCAACACACTTTCCTAAAGGTTGATTCATTTCACCATAGACAATAGCAACATTTTTGCCATAACATTCACCAAGAAATTTCATAAGCCTACCAAGCTTTCTTGCTTCCTGCTTTGTTTTCAAAAGTGCACCATTGCCAAATTTAACATCTAAAACAATATTTTGAGCACCGCATGCAATTTTTTTAGACATAATAGAGGTGGCAATAAGTGGAATATTCATAACCGCATCTATTTCATTCCTAAGAGAATAAATTTTTTTATCTGCAAGAGCAAGTTCATCGCTTTGAGTAATAAAGCATCCACCACAATTTTTAGTTATTTCAATTGCTTGAGAAAGACTCAAATCATTTTTTAAACCTTTAAAAATTTTTATTTTATCAGCCGTGCCACCAGTATGAGCTAAAGCCCCACCGCTCATTTTTAAACAACTATAACCAAGCAGAGCAAACAAGGGAACCACTATCAAGGTGGTTGAATCACTTATCCCACCGGTCGAATGTTTATCAACTGTATTTTCAAGACAGGCAAGGTCTAAATTCTTACTTTGAGCAATCATAGCATCACATAAATAATAAGTTTCTTTTTTACAAAGTGAATTTTTGTAAATAGCAACTAAAAAGCGTCCCATATCTTGTTTTGTTATATTCCCACTCACAAAACCATCTATCATAAATTTAATTTGTTCGTAACTAAGTTTTTTACCCTGTTCTTTTAAAGAAATAATATGATTAAAATCCATATTAAAAATGATATCACAGTAAAAAAATTAAGTCAAAGAATAACATAAATAATCTTCAATTTTGCCCTTAAGTATAGTGTTCTTAAAAAGAACTTAAATAAAATTAATTAATTCAAGTAAATGAAATATTTAATAATTTTTACTTTTACAAAATATTTTTATATTTAATAAATAATGAAAAATATTAAATTAAAATAATAATATTATTAAAAGTATAAATTTAAAAAAATATTATAAATAAATTTACCTGAAATTTTATTTGAAAGCGCCTTTAGAAATTCAAGCAAAATGATATTTTTTTAAACTTTGATGCCTTGCCTAGAAATTTATTGTTTAAACTAACTTGATTTACGAGTAAAACGAGCAAAGATCATAACATGGTTTTTATTAAACCATATTTAATTTTTTAGCATAAAATGAAATGACCGCATGCGGTTAAACTAAAGAAAAAGGAGAAAAAAAATGTGTACTTACGAATTTTACAATCCATTTCAAAGAAATTGTAATTGTGGGCAAAACCATCAACCTTGCAGCCCGCCTTGCCAAAACCCATGTTGCGGACAATGGCAACAATGCAACCCATGTCAAAAACCACCCTGTCAACCTTGTTTTGAACCTTTCCCACCACAACCACCAATTTGCCCACCAAATTTAATTCCAACACCGCCACAGCCACCATTTCATCCTATAAATAACAGATGTTGCAATGAACTAATTTGGCTTTTAATTGGAATAAAATTAGCTAAAAATTGTATGTAAAATATAAAAGCAGTAATTAAATTTACTGCTTTTTACGTATTTAAAATTTTTAACTCAATCTACCTGTTTAGGCTCCGCAAAATTTAAATTTTGCAAATTTGGCAAAACAAAAAGTCCATCATGCCTAATTAAAACATCATCAAAATAAATATCTCCGCCGCCATACTCTTTAGTTTGGCAACAAACCATATCCCAATGTATGCTAGATTGATTGTTGTTATCAGCATCTTCATAACATCTTCCAGGGGTCAAATGAAAGGAACCAAACATTTTTTCATCAAATAGAATGTCTAACATTGGCTTTTTAATGTAAGGATTAACTCCAAGAGAAAATTCGCCAAAATATCTTGCACCTTCATCGGTGTCTAAAATAAAATTTAATCCAGCAGTGTTAGAGCTTTCTGCCTCTATTATCTTTCCATCTTTTACCTTTAATTTTATGTTGTCAAATTTTTTGCCATCATAAATACTTGGAATTGTGTAAGAAACGACTCCATTAACGCTATCTTTAATTGGTGCGGTATAAACCTCTCCGTCGGGGATATTGCACTTCCCCGCACATTTTATTGCAGGCATTCCTTTAATTGAAAATGTCAAATCTGTTCCATTGCCAACAATATGCACTTTATCCGTCTTTTCCATGAGTTCTTTTAACTGATTCATAGACTTATCCATTTGCTCATAGTCAAGATTGCAAACAAGATAGAAATACTCTTTAAATGCAAGCGTGCTTAAATTTGCTTCTTGGGCAAGAGCGCTTGTTGGATAATTTAAAATAACCCATTTTGTATTATTAACCCTTTCTTCAACCACATCATCTTGATAACAGGTAGTGAAAGTTTTAATATTCTCTTGATTTACATCACATAGCTCATATTTATTATTTATGCCTCTAATAGAAATATAGGCATCCATATCTTTCATAATTGGCATCATATATTTTTTAAGAGTAAGAGCGTAGCTCTGATTCATGTTTTGCAACATCTGTCTTTTTAATTCGGCAGACTTTCTAATTACAAAAGGATAAGCTCCAACCTTATATATTTCATTCAACAAAATTTCTAAAAAATTATCTGGGACATCGGTAACTTCCACCATTACCTTTTCTCCACTTTTTAACGAACATGAATAATTTACTAAAATATTAGCAAGTTTTCTTTCTTGTTCCATTGCCACCTCCTAAAAAACATCTCCAACTCTTTTTAGTATATCCAATTTTAAAGATAAATATAGTATATAAAAAATATCTAAAATTATAATAGTTATAAAAATTAAACAAACAACAAATCCAATTTTATTAAATGCAAGAAGCAAACTCATACCAACAATCAAAGCAATTAAAAGGATTGAAAAGATAGACACTTTTAAGATTTCTTTTTTCAAACGCTTTCTTTGCGGTTGTGGTTTAGGAAGTTGTTCAATGCTTGCATAAGATATGTCAAATCCAACAAATCTATTTACCTTTGTAAAAAGTACTGCATTTGTCTGTTTCATTACAGAAAAAGCAATATCACCAAAATAAATAAGGCCTATATCACCTTCATACATTTTAAAATTGAAAATAGATGATATCAACTTATTTAGAATTTTTCTATTAAACTCAGCTATTTTGCCAACCTTTTTTTCATGCTTAAACATTACAACTTGCGCACCTTTATCCGCCATTTCAAGCAAAAAATCTGACATGACCGTAGAATACTTAAAATAATCTCTGCAAAGCATCAAAGAGTTTCCATTACAATGTTTTATTGCTTGAGAAATCATTTCATTTTCATCGTTGTGGGAAAATTGAAGAACTTTTATATTTTCATCTTGAAGTTCTAAAATTTCATTCAAATCAGGATTTTTGTCATAAACGGCAAAAATAATTTGAAAATCATTATGTTTTTGTTGCAATAATTCAACAACTTTTTTCCAAATAAGTCTTTTTTCTATTACGCTAAAAATGTAACTTACCATCAAATACTACCTCCTACATTTTTTTAAGTCTAGAGGCATACACTCCGCCTTCAAAGTCAGTTGTTAAAAATTCTTTTACAATAGAAATGGCTTTAAGTTTATTCATGAATCGTCCAGGAAGAATTAACACATTTGCATTATCATGTCTTCTTGCTAGCGAAGCAAACTTAACAGTGGTGCAAAGAGCAGCCCTAATTTTAGGGTTTCTGTTAGCAGCCATGCTCATGCCAATACCCGTTCCACAAATGTAAATTCCAACATTTTGTGGGCTTTCAAGAACCTTAGCATTTCCTGCTTTTGCAAAATCAGGAAAATCACAACGTTCCGCAGAATAGGTTCCAACATCTATTGTTGTAATATTTTCATTATTAAAAAATTTTTTAATTTCCTCTTTTAAAGGATAACCAGCATGGTCACATGCAAGAATAACCATTATATCTCTCTCCTTGTTTTAATTTAGCATAAAGCTTAAAAAAAATAAAATAATTTAAAGCTATCTCTTTTCTTCAAAAAAGTTGGAAAGCAATTTAGAGCATTCCTCTTGCAAAATTCCACCTTCGAATGCGCAAGTATGATTTAAATTGCTTTTTAAGAGTATGTTTTCAAAAATACTTTGATTTTCATTTGTCGCGCCAAAATAAACCTTTTTGATTCTGGAATTCACTATCGCACCCGCGCACATAGGGCATGGCACACAAGTCACAAACATCTCACACTCAACAAGACGCCAATCTCCCAAAAATTTGCAGGCCTTTTTAATTGCTACAATTTCAGCATGTGAGGTTGCATCCCTACTTTTATTGCGTTTATTATAGGCCTTGGCAATGATATCTCCATTTTTTACTATAATAGCGCCTATAGGTATTTCGCCTTCTTTAAAAGCCTTTTTAGCTTGCTTAATTGCCTCTCTCATCATCTGCTCTTTCATATCTTTATATTATATATCATAACTTAAAAAAAACAAACCCAAACAAAAGATTTTGGCACAAAACATTGAAAAAAAAAGTCTTATATGATAAAATTTTAAAATGGAAATTAAATCAGCAAAATTTTTAAAAAGTGTAACTAATAAATCTAATTTTTATGATGATGAAATTGCAGAGATTGCCTTTGTTGGGCGAAGTAATGTAGGCAAAAGTTCACTTTTAAACAGCCTTACAAATTGTTCCTCTCTAGCTAGAACCTCTAAAACTCCTGGTAGAACAAGAATGATAAACTATTTTTTGATAAATAATGAATTTAGATTTGTTGACCTGCCCGGATATGGTTATCATCAAGCCGGAAAAGCAATGGAGGAAAATTGGGCAGAATTGATGGACGATTATCTCACAAAAAGTAAGAACCTTGCTCTAGTTGTTCTTCTTTTAGACATTCGCCATGAACCTACAAAGTTAGATTTACTTATGATAGATTTTCTATTTGCCAAACAGATACCATTCATTGTTGTGGCTACAAAAACAGATAAAATAGCAAAGAGCAAAATTAATAATAATCTCAACTCACTTTCAAAAAAAATAAAAATTCCTGTAGGAAATATTTTTCCTCATTCCACAATGGAAATAAAATCAAAAATTAAAATTTTAAATTATTTAGAATCATTTTTAACAAAGGACAATTAATCATGAGAGTTTGCAATCTTTCCTCTTCTAGTGAAGGAAATTGTACATATATAGAAGAAAACGGAGTCAAAATTTTAATTGACGCAGGTTTATCTTGTTTACAAATAGAAAATAAGCTTAGAGAAATTGGGGTTTTACCAAACACTATTAATGCTATTTTTATTACACATGAACACTATGACCACACAAAAGGAATAAACATTTTTGCATCTAAATATAATATAGATGTTTTTGCTAACAAATTAAATTGGGACGTTTTGATTTCAAAGTTTGATAAGGTAAAAGATTTTCATAAAAAAGAAATTACCTCTTCGCTTGACTACAATGGTTTAGAAATTGTTGCTCAAGAGGTGCCACATGATGCGGTTCATACAAATGCATATAGAGTCAATTTTAAAAACAATTCCATGGCAATAATAACCGATGTTGGCATGATGAATAATAATATATTAAATTTTGCAAAAGGTTGCCCTCTAATATATTTAGAATCAAACCACGATTTACAAATGTTAAAAGCTAATCCCAACTACTCCGCCAGCTTAAAAAACAGAATAACCAGCGATCATGGGCATCTATCTAACAATCAAAGTGCACAAGCAATGGAATTTTTTGTTCTTAATGGCACGCGTCAACTTGTCCTCTCACACCTAAGCAAACAGAATAATACTCCTGCTCTAGCTTTTGACAATGCCACACACTATCTTGAAACACGCGACATCATTGAAGGCAAACACGTAAAAATAGATGTTGCCAGCACTAGAACCGGCCATATTTTCAAAATGATATAATTTTAGTAAAAATTGGTTTTTAAATCATAAAATGAATTTTTTGATTGCAAAACTTTAAACTTTTTGAATTAAGTTTTATTTTCAAATCGCACACAACAAACAAAAGCAAAGTTTATTTTGCTTTTTTTGATGTCTGAAATAATTATTAATTACAAATCTTTTTTATGCAATTTTTTTTGCATTCTGCTTTAAATTTTTTCATATTATGGTATATAATAAAAAAAATGGAGCGCAAAATGCAAAAAGCACAATCAAATGCAAGAAGATTTATAAATGCCTACAATCAAATTGATTATTCACTTAGAACTCAGTACAACTTTAAACGAAGTATGAGTTTTTCTGATCTCATTAGAAAAGCTGTTTTGGTAAATCATGTTGTCAGAAAATACGAAGACGACTTAATTGATTATGGTCGTTTAAGAAATGCAATTGTGCATAGAAGCAATGATGAGTTTTTAATAGCAGAGCCGCATAATGAGGTTGTAGAAGCAATTGAAAAAATTTGTCGTTTAATAACCACCCCACCAAATGCCCTATCCTCAATTTGTCATGAGGATGTTTTAACTGTCGATGCTGATGTAAATATCAAATCTGTTATCAAACTTATGGCGAGTAAATCTTTTAGCAACATCCCAGTATACAAAGATGGCATACTTTTGGGCGTAGCTAACGGACAAAAACTTTTAGAGCAGGTAGGAAAAGCCCTTTTGTCAAATAAAAACATTGATGCTTTTTTAGAAAATACACAAATTCAATCAATACTTAAAACCGACTCTCCTTTTAAACAATATGAGGTTGTAAGTGCACATGCAACTGTAGATGAAATATTAGACCTTTTTTACCAAAACAGAAAACTTGTCGCCGTTTTAATAACTAAAAACGGAAGCATGCAGGAAGTTCCACTTGGGATAATAACTACTACTAACGTAGTTGAAATGAATGAAATATTAGATAATTATTAATATAAAAAACAAAGATAGCACTAAATTTAATTGCTATCTTTTTATTTTAAATAAATTAATCTAAAACTCATAACTCACTGCGCGAAGCATTTGTCTAGAGCTTGGCGTAGCCTAAAAAAACAAGGAAGCAAGAGCGCAGCGATTGATTGCAAAGCAATCTTATGTGCGCTAGCACATGCTTCCGAAGTTTTATTACAAGGAGCAGAGAGACAAGCGCGAAGCATT
>CALKLQ010000054.1 GCA_937992055.1 uncultured Clostridia bacterium
TTATTTAGCTAAGTTAAAAAAACAATTTGTGGAATTAACTAAGCTAAATTCAGGCATTAATTTGTCATATAAGGAATGCAATAATCTCCATATGATTAATAATTTGAATTGCTAGACGAAAAAGTTTCTAATACTTGTGAAGCAATTATTCAATTCCAATTCTAGATTTGGCTCCTAAAGATAGATTAGCTAGTGATTTTCCGTCTTTAAGCTCGTAGTAGGCAGCAGAGGCAATCATTGCCGCATTATCGGTACAAAGTGAAAGTTTTGGCATGTAAAGTTGAATTTCATTTTCTTTACAAAGAATTTGAAGTTTTTCGCTCAAAAAGCTATTTGCAGAAACTCCTCCAGCGGCAACAAGCTTTTTCAAGTTGTTGTTTAAACAGGCTTTGACCGATTTATTTGCAATTTCATCAACCACGGTTTGTTGAAATGATGCACAAACATCTGCTATATTCAAATTTTCTTTATTTTGCTGTTTTTGATGGACATAGTTTATCACCGCAGTTTTAATTCCTGAAAATGAGAAGTCGTAACTATTGCTTAAAATTGAATGATTTATAAACTTGATATTGGGCTTTCCAAGCTTGGCTTGATTATCCACCTTTGGTCCACCTGGATAACCAAGACCCAAAACCCTTGCCACCTTGTCAAAAGCCTCTCCAGCGGCATCGTCTACCGTGGTACCAAGAAGTTTAAAAGTTGTGTAGTTTTCCACTTTTATTATTGCGGTATGTCCTCCGCTTACCATGGCACAAATAAAAGGAGGTGTGAGGTTTTGATGGGTTAGATAGTTTGCTGCAATATGCCCGTGAATGTGGCTTATCGCAAGCAGAGGTTTGTTTAAAGCATAGGCTAGTGACTTGGCAAAGTTGACACCAACCATAAGAGCTCCAACAAGCCCAGCTCCATAAGTTACCGCTATTGCATCTACATCTTCTAGTGCCAGGTTTGCCTCTTTTAAAGCCTGCTCGCAAAGCGACTTAATTGCCATTATATGGTTCCTAGATGCCACCTCAGGAACAACGCCACCAAAACGGGTGTGAATGTCAATTTGCGATGCCACAATATTAGATAAAATTGTTCTTCCGTTTCTTACAACGGCAACGCTTGTTTCATCGCAAGAACTCTCAAAGGCTAAAATTGTAACATTTTCTTGATTTTTTAGTTGCTCAAATTTTTGCCTTGCCTTTTCAAAATAACTCATTTTTAAACCCCACTTTTTTTCAAATAGTCATTGATAAAGTCCATTATGTCACCATTCATAACCCCATTTATATCCGCTGTTTCAAAATTAGTTCTGTGGTCTTTAACCATTGTATATGGATGAAATACATAGGAACGAATTTGACTGCCCCATTCTATTTTCTTAATTTCACCTCTAATTTGTGAAAGCTTTTCAAGTTCCTCTGCCTCTTTTTTTTCTATGAGCTTGCTTCGTAGCATCTTCATGCAGGTTTCACGATTTTGTATTTGACTACGCTCGGTTTGACATGCCACAATAATTCCAGAAGGGATGTGGGTTATTCGAATTGCACTTTCAGTTTTGTTGACATGTTGCCCGCCGGCACCGCTTGAACGATAGGTGTCTATTTTCAAATCTTCAGGTCGTATTTCAATTGCCTTTTCATCCTCAATTTCTGGCATAACTTCTAAAGAGGCAAAACTTGTGTGTCTTCTTGCATTTGAATCAAATGGCGAAATTCTCACCAACCTGTGAACCCCTTTTTCCGCTTTTAAATAACCATAGGCATATTGACCCTCAACCAAAAAGCTAACACTTTTAATTCCTGCCTCATCTCCGTCTAAGCTATCTAAGATTGTAATTGAAAAACCATTCTTTTCTGCAAACATTTGATACATTCTAAAAAGCATTTCAGTCCAGTCCTGAGCCTCGGTTCCGCCTGCTCCGGCATGAAGGGTCAAGATTGCATTGTTTTCATCATATTTACCTTTTAAAAGGGTTTGAAGACGAACAAGCTCAATCTCTTTGTCCAGTTTGATTAGTTCTGTGTTTAGTTCGTTATAAAGCTCCTCGTCACTGTCTTGTTCTAAAACCTCACAAATTGCGTTTAAATCTTCAAGTCTTGTTTCAAAATTTGAAATTGTTTCCAATTTGTGCTCGCAATTTTTCAGTTTTTGACCAATGCTTTTCACTTTTTGCAAATCGGCAAAAAAGCCATCTTCCTGTTGCAGTTTTCTAAGTTGTTCACATTCTTTATTTAATTTGTCTTTGTCAAAGACACTCCTTTATAAAATCAAATGTGGTTTGTAACTCTTTTAATTTTGTTTTTTGTGTATCTATAATCATGTGTATATCCTTTTAAAATATTTAAGAGTATATAACAAAAACCTCAAAAAAGCAAATCATGATAAATTGTATATTTGGTTTTTAATATTTTACCTTGTTAATGATACGGAAATATTGGGCGTTGAAATTTGTTCCAAATTTAATTTCTATCGAAATTCTTTACCTGGCGGTAAAGCAACGCCCTTTGATACGGGCGGAAATCCTGCAAAATGCTTCGCGCTTTGCGATATTTCCTACTACATAAAGTAGGCATCGAAAAATTAAAAATTTTTATGCCTGCTTTCGCAGCCATGCTTTGACTGAATCAAAGCCGATGCCTTTTTGTGGGTCCGTAAAATGTCCAAACTTCGTTTGTCCGCTTGATTCTTACTATTAAAAAACCTATAACAAAGCTGATGTTTTGTTATAGGCTTTTGAAAATATAAAATTAGTGGCGAGAGAAGGGAACAACTCAGTTTTGATTTTTTTAAAAAAATTTTGAAATAGTTTACGAAAGGGAAAGCACAATGCCATATGCAATGCATAGACAAACCTTGTTGCGATACTCTTCAGTTATCAAAAGAGATTCTTCTTCAGGGTTGGAAATAAACCCGCATTCCACAATAACACTTGGAATGTTGGAACAATTTAAAATGAAATAATCTCCAGATTGTGGAGCTGTTCTTGAACTAGGCAGGTTTTGCACAAATAGAGTTTGAATGTTATCTGCCAAAAATTTTGATGATGCGTCTTGCTCTTTATAAAAAACTTGTGCTCCTCTGCAACTTTTAAGTGGAAAACTATTCATGTGTATGCTTATTACCATATTTGCTTTGGAGGAATTTATAATTTCCTCTCTTTTTTTCATGTCATCTTTTTTTCTATTGCTGGAGAAAAGGGAATATAGTCCATTTAAATTTTCTCTTGTCATAATTACCCTAAATCCAATCTCTTCTAATATGCTCTTTAAAGATTTGGCATACTCTAAATTTAAATGATTTTCATCTATTCCTGAAAAAGGACTGACACTTCCTCCATCTATTCCACCATGCCCAGCATCTATAACAACAGTAAATTTTGCACTGATTGTACTTGAAGCAAGCGAAGGCAGGGCAAGAAAGGTTGAAAGAAGTAATATCAAGGCTAAAATTATTATAATTGTTCTTTTCTTAATCGACAAAATTAGCATACAATTATTTATATTATAATAAAGGTTAAAACATTCTTTTTATATATCAAAAATTGCTCATTTTTTTTAATTTGATTTTTTTAAATTATGGATTGAAAATCAAAAACATTTATGTTAATATGCTTTCAAGGAGAAGCTATGGAAAAAAAGAATGGGGTTTTAAAAAATGTAGAAAGGCAAGATGTGGAGATTTTGTATAATAATCCAGATGAATTTTGGGAGGGTGTAGAGGCAATTGATTGTAATGCTTTTTTTGTTGAAAAAAACCAACAAAACTCTGGCGCAAATGTCTTAAAAAGTATCACTATACCAAATACGGTAAAAGAAATATACGGAAATGCTTTTTCATGGTGTAGAAATTTAGTTGAAGCAACTTTGCCAGAATATTTGGTTGATTTACCTTATGCTATTTTTTCTAGGTGTATCAATTTGTTAAGAGTTGCTCTACCTATAAATTTAGAAAGTATTTCAGATGAAGCCTTTCTGTTTTGTAGGAACTTAAAAAGTATAGAGCTTCCTTTTTGCGTTAAAAAAATAGGGGAGAGAGCATTTTGTGGTTGCGAAAGTTTGGCTTATATAAATTTACCAAATAATTTACGATACATAGGAAAGCATGCTTTTGCTAATTGTAAAAGCTTAACAAAATTGCTTTTACCACAAAGCGTTTTGTTTATTGGTCCTGGAGCATTTCATAATTGTGAAAATCTAAATGAAATATCTTTGCCTGAAAATATCGAGATAGACTATAGTGATTGTTTTACGGGTTGCAAAAACCTAAAAAAAATTAATATACCTAAACAACTTAGTCCTAGGTCTTTATATAATCTTGCACAAGTTTTTGAATATTGTCCACAGGCATTCAGTCAATTAGATACAAAATATTTTACAAAAGAATATGAAGAAGCTTTAAATAATTGTAAAAAGTTCTTGAAAATAGGATTAAAAGAAAGATTAAAAGATAATATGCCAGAAAGAGAAAAGGAAAATATTAAAAAGATTGTATCCATGGTTGAAAGAAAATGTAGGCTCGAAAACCAAAAACTTTTTAGTAATATGCTTGAACCTGAAATTGAAAAGAAAAAGATTTATGATTCAATAGAAAAAATTTAATTTATCAGAAGTTTTGTTTGAAAGCGCCATAAGACATTTTCAAGTCATTAAGTTTATTCAAAGTGATGTTTTGCAAAGCAAGAGATTAAAAAAAATTTGATTTGCAAGATAAAGAAGCAAAGCAACTTCACCGATGATATTTTAGTGTTTAAACAAAGTAATTTAACTGGAGCAAAAAATTGCTCAAAAAAAGACCTAAAGCAGAAATCTACTAAGGTAAATGACTGTTTTAGGTCTTTTGTTATGTTAGCCACTTTGAATTCAAATTAAAAGATAACCATTCTTTTGTTGCAATTTGATTGAACATTAAAAGAATATTAAAAAATGAATTGGCTTTAATATTTTATTAGTTTTTAAAAATTTTGAATGAATAAATTAAAAAAAATTAGCTAAAATATCAGTAGAATGGCGGAAAAAGTCTGTTCTTGTAAAATTTTATCCAAATTTTTACAAAATATATAGAATAATGTTTGACTAAAAAATAACAAATGGGTA
>CALKLQ010000055.1 GCA_937992055.1 uncultured Clostridia bacterium
ATATTGCGATAGCAATAATAAATGTGAGTGAAGCGAACATTTACTTCCTATAGTTAATATTTTTTTCGAAAAGTTTGAAGTATCTTTTTTGGAGGAGGAACCTTCCTTACAGCAAATCTCCAACAGAAAACTGTCGAAGACTTGAAATTTCCTCGCTTTTCGACGAAGTCTTTATAAAACAGTAAAACTGCACTGTTTCATCTACTCTATATTTAATTGAAGTTCAATGTCTGTTCTCACATCGGAAATAATATTTTCCCAATCGGGTACAAGCGATTCATTTTCGTTATCAATAATTGTAATCTGTAAATAATCTTCATCTATTTGTACCTTTTGAAATTCCGAATCGTGATAAATCCATAACGTGGTATCACACAAATTTATAATGTCTTTCGCCTGTAATAACTCAGCATTTTCTAACTTTAATTGGTAGCCCAAAAACGAAATATACTTATTTTGATATAAATAATTTAATTTGTCTTGCTTCATAACGCGTAATGTGACTTTTATATCCTTTTTCATTGGTGGTAATTTCGCCCCAACACCGCCTAATTCTGTTCCCGTTATTTTTTTATTCGTAACGACGGGAAAATATATTGTTACAAGTTCTGTTGCACTATAAATCTTGTATTCCATTTTCGGAAAAGTCGATTTAATATCATATACTATAAATTCACTGATATTTGTTTCACTCGAAGCTTCACCGCACCCGCTTAATAACGATATAACACATAACAAAACAACTATGAGCTTACTATATTTCATTAAACAAATTTTCACACTTAATGAATATGAAAATATTATTAAAAATAGAATATAAAAAAACTTCACCGATTTTCAAATAAGACTTTTTTATCTACTTTTGCCTTTATGGCACAATTATGTGAAAATAAAAAATCGCCATTTTCCTTTATTTAAGGTTACATAGCGATTTTCAAAACTAGTGTAAAAAATAATACATTTTTTACACTCTATTTGTGTCAACTAACAACTAAGTCTTTTTTTTGATTTTCCCCATTTGATTTTGCGACAACTTTTTGATTTCGCGATCGCGCTTTTGACTTTGCGGAAATCAAATTAAAACATTGCTATTGGTAAGGCAGGATCAAAATTTGTATCTATTTCTACAACTTTGGCAGTTCCATTGTGTTTTATATCACAAACTGAGTTAATCCACCTTATGAAATCTTCTGATCCTGTTTCACAAATAAATCTTTTTTCAGTTTCATGCCAGTGCCAACATCCACTTTGCTCATTTATACGACCAATCAAAGAATTTTTGAACACACTCCTTTAAATTATCAAAAATTTCTTTAGGAATCTCTATAATATCCACATTTCCAATAACTGTCAAACTGTCAGTTGCATAATCATATTCGTAATCATAAGCAATATTAATTTTTTCCATTTCCCCTCCAAAAAGGCTTCTCTTACAACACACTTGTCCATAATGAATGAAAAGTAGCGTAGAAAACGCCGAAAAGGGTAGCAGTCGTACGCAGGATTTGAACTTATTTTATTCTATTTTTTAAAATGAAAGATATACTGTAAATATGAAAGAACTTAATAAAACCAAAAAAAATGATTATAAGTTTTTGTTTGTATTGCAATATATAATATCTGCATTGCATTTAATATCTTTTTATTGTTTCGGCGCTTACTTATTGGCGTTGGTTTGCGGTGCGCTTTTTGTGGTTTTTTCTGTGTGTCTTGCTATAATATTATTTAAAGATAAACAATATTTAATTTTGTTATTCGTAATTGTTTTAATCGTTGTTTATATTTATAGTACTTTTTTTAGTGCAATGTATTTTTCATTAAAATACGGAATATGGAAAGATTAAAAAATGTCGCATTTCATCTTTCGACAAAATACGACATTATTCTTGGAGCTGATGACGGGAATCGAACCCGTGACCTCCGCCTTACCAAGGCGACGCTCTACCGACTGAGCCACATCAGCATAAGCCCCATATGGGGCTATTTTAAGAAACAAACATGATTTAAATCATCTAATTAAAACATAAGCAATATTTTTTTATCTAGTGACTTAAGGCTTATATTTTAATATATTATTTATTTAATTTCAAGTAAATTACATAACTTCTGTATTAGAAACTTGCGTGTCAGTTTCTACCGGCATTACATTTCTATATCTTTTAAGCCCAGTACCTGCCGGAATCAATTTTCCAATGATGACATTTTCCTTTAAGCCCAGCAAATTATCAGTTTTACCTTTGATTGCAGCATCGGTTAAAACTCTAGAAGTTTCTTGGAAAGATGCAGCGGACAAGAAGGAATCTGTAGTAAGAGAAGCTTTTGTAATTCCTAAAAGAACCCTCTTCGCAGTGGCAGGCATTCCACCTTCTGAAAGAATGCGTTCGTTTTCATCTTCATATGCAAACACATCGCAAACCTCTCCTGGAAGTAGCTTTGTATCTCCAGAACTTTCAATTTTTACCTTTTTAAGCATTTGACGTATTATAACTTCTATATGTTTATCATTAATTTTAACGTCTTGAGCTCTATAAACTGAGATAACTTCTCTTAAAAGATAATCTTGCAAACCTTTAAGGCCTCTTGTTCTCAAAAGGTCAGATGGATTGATTGAACCTTCTGTAAGCTGAGAACCAGGTTCCACTGTATCCCCATTCTTAACTTTTAAGAACGCAGGTTTCTTAATAATATATTCCGCTTCGTTGTCGCTATTAATTACAGTAATAGTAAATTCTTTTGCCTCTTCTTTTATTTTTACTTTACCAGCTACTTCGGAGAGTCTTGCCTCACCTTTTGGTTTTCTAGCTTCAAATATTTCTTCCACACGAGGCAAACCTTTTGTGATATCTGAAGCTACAGCAGCACCACCAGTATGGAAGGTTCTCATAGTAAGCTGGGTTCCAGGCTCACCAATACTTTGGGCAGCAATAATACCAACCGCCTCACCAATTGGAACAACCTCTTTTCCAGACATGTTTCTTCCATAGCATTTAGCACAAACACCATGTCTTGATCTACAAGAAAGAAGGGATCTGATTTGAACATTTTTAATTCCAGCATTTGCAATTTGTTTAGCTTGTTCAGGAAGAATCATGGTATTTGCTTGCACAATAACTTGCTTTGTTGCAGGATCAACAATATCTTCAACTGAATATCTTCCACTAATTCTTTCCTCAAGTTTTTCAATTAAAACATTGTCAACAACAAGGTCTGAGACAACGATTCCTTTAACCTTTTCTCCCCTTGTTTCGAAACAATCTTCCTCTGTTACGACAACTTCATGTGAAATATCAACAAGTCTTCTTGTCAAATAACCTGAGTCCGCAGTTTTCAAAGCGGTATCAGCAAGACCTTTTCTTCCACCACGGGATGAGATAAAGTATTCAAGAGGATTCAAACCTCTAGAGAAGTTTGATTTTACAGGAATATCAACTTTTTGTCCAGATGCGTTAGACATAATTCCACGCATACCAGAAATACCATTAAGTTGGACATTATTACCTCTCGCCCCAGAAGAAACCATCATTTTGATTGGGTTTGAATCATCTAGATAATCTAAAACTGCATTTTGGACTTGTTGAGTTGCATTGTTCCAAATTTGAATATTTGCAGTTAGTTTTTCGTCAAGAGTGATAAGTCCTCTTTGCAACATCTTTTCATTTTCTAAAACTGCTTTTTCAGCTTCTTGTAAAATTTCTTGTTTTTTAGGAGGTTCCTCCATGTCAAATACGTTGATAGTTAAAGAACCTATAGTTGAATACTTATAACCTAAAGCCTTCAGGTTATCAACAACAATGGCACAACGAGTTGTTCCCAAATTATCAAAAGATTTGCTTGTAATATTTTTAAGGTCTTTTTTAATTACTGGATGATTTATTTCCAGTTTGCAATAATTTTCAGGATTAGACCTGTCAATAAGTCCCAAATCTTGTGGAATAGCGGTATTGAAAATTAATCTTCCAATGCTTGTTTTAATTCTGTCTGTATAAAGAACTCCATCTACCTCTTTTGAGCGTCTTACAACAATCTCTGCTTGTATGTCAACCTCACCAGTTTGGTAAGCAATCATAGCTTCATCTTCGTTAGCAAAAATCGTTCCTTCGCCTTTTGCACCTTTTTTAATGGTGGTCAAATAATAACAACCAATAACAATATCTTGAGAGGCGTTTACAATAGGTTCACCGTCAGAAAGTTTTAAAATGTTATTGCTAGCCAACATCAAGGTTCTAGCCTCTGCTCTAGCATCAATTGAAAGAGGAACGTGAATAGGCATTTGGTCACCATCGAAATCGGCGTTAAATCCAGAACAAACTGATGGATGCAATTTAATTGCCTTTCCTTCTACCAAAACAGGTTCAAAAGCTTGGATAGAAAGTCTATGCAAAGAAGGAGCACGGTTCAAAAGAACAGGATGGTCTTTAATAACTTCAGCCAAAACGTCCCAAACGATAGGTTTTTCTCTTTCAATAAGTCTTTTTGCGCTTTTAATATTATGTGATTGATTTAATTCAACCAAGCGTTTAATAATAAAAGGTTTAAAAAGCTCAAGCGCCATCTCTTTTGGAACACCGCATTGATACATTTTAAGTTCTGGACCAACAACGATAACTGAACGACCTGAATAGTCAACTCTTTTCCCTAAAAGGTTTTGTCTAAATCTACCCTGTTTTCCAACAAGCATAGCTGTTAAAGATTTCAAATCTCTAGATTTTGAGCCTTGTATAGCTTTGCCACGTTTACCATTATCAATAAGAGCATCCACAGCTTCCTGAAGCATTCTTTTTTCATTTCTAACAATAACATCTGGAGCACCTAGCTCAATCAATTTTTTAAGACGATTATTTCTATTTATAACCCTTCTATATAAATCATTCAAATCGCTTGTAGCAAAACGACCACCATCAAGTTGAACCATAGGTCTGAGCTCTGGAGGTAGAACTGGAATAACATCCAAAATCATCCACTCAGGTTTGTTTTTACTCAAAAGAAAGGCTTCAACAATTTCCAACTTTTTAATTGCTTTAATTCTCTTTTGTCCTTTAGCGGTCAAGAGTATTTTCTTTAATTCCTCACTCTCTTTAGCCAAATCAACTTCAGATAGAAGTCTTTTAATAGCCTCTCCACCCATGCCAGCAACAAAAGCGTTTGAGCCATACTTTTCAACAGCCTCTCTATACTCTTTGTCTGAAATGATTTGCTTATAAGTAAATTCAGTGTTTTTGGGGTCAAGCACTATATAATTTACATAATAAACAACTTGTTCTAAGTTCTTTGGGGTCAAATCTAAGAGAGTACCAATTCTTGATGGTATACTTCTGAAGAACCAAATGTGAGAAACTGGAGCAGCAAGTTCAATATGCCCCATTCTTTCTCTTCTAACCTTACTTCTTGTAACTTCGACACCACATTTATCACAAACCACGCCCTTGTAACGGATTCTTTTATACTTTCCGCAATGGCACTCCCAGTCTTTTCTTGGTCCAAAAATTCTTTCACAAAACAAACCATCTTTTTCCGGTTTTTGGGTACGATAGTTGATTGTTTCAGGTTTTGTAACCTCACCATAAGACCATTCTCTAATTTTTTCAGGTGATGCGATTCCAATTTTTATAGAATCGAAATTGTTTAACTCAAACATTTGCTTCTCCTATTTTTACTCATCAAAATCTTCAAATTCATCAAACATTCCACTTGTATCAAAAGTAGGAAGTTCTTCTTGCAATTCATTTTGCATATTTTCTTGGTCAGATTTGTTTTCAGTTGGCAAATCAAAGTCCAAAGAAATATCTTTAAGTTCCTCTTCGACCTCTCTAGAAAGAGAAACATCATGTTCATCCATAGAAAGTTCTTGAATAGAAACTTCTTGTTTATTTTCAGTAAGAATTTTAATATCAAGACCCAAAGACTGCAATTCTTTAACCAAAACTTTAAATGATTCTGGAATTCCAGGTTCTGCGATTGGTTGACCTTTGACAATAGCCTCAAACGTTTTCATTCTTCCAACAACGTCGTCTGATTTAACTGTTAAAATTTCTTGTAATACACTAGAAGCGCCATAAGCCTCAAGAGCCCAAACCTCCATTTCACCAAATCTTTGTCCACCAAACATGGCTTTACCACCAAGAGGTTGTTGGGTAACAAGAGAATAAGGACCAATGCTTCTAGCATGCATTTTAGAGTCAACCATGTGGTCAAGTTTTAACATATATTTATAACCAACGGTTGCAGGATTGTGGAATGGTTCGCCTGTTCTTCCATCATAAAGTTGAATTTTTCCGTCTTCTGGGAAATTGTTTTCTACCAAAAGTTTTTTAATTGATTGAGCGTCTGCGCCATCAAATACTGGAGTTGCAACTTTCCAGCCCAGGCTTCCTGCCACCAATCCCAAGTGAACTTCCAAAACCTGTCCAACGTTCATACGAGAAGGAATGCCAAGTGGGTTAAGAACAATGTCAAGAGGTCTACCATTAGCCATAAACGGCATATCTGCTTCAGGAAGTATTCTTGAAACGACACCCTTGTTACCATGACGTCCAGCCATTTTATCACCAACGCTAA
Source organism: uncultured Clostridia bacterium (assembly GCA_937992055.1). Classification (GTDB taxonomy): domain Bacteria; phylum Bacillota; class Clostridia; order Christensenellales; family UBA1242; genus CAJKWP01. The sequence continues at coordinate 6,556 of CALKLQ010000055.1, forward strand.
GCTTTCTTCTTTGCGCCACATATACTTTGACCATCATATTTACGCCTGGGTCAAGTTCATCTTTATTTTTTCTGCTAAAGACTTGAACGTCAACAACCACACCACCTCTACCATGTTGAACACGAAGAGATGTATCTCTAACCTCTCTGGCCTTTTCACCAAAGATGGCTCTTAACAAACGTTCTTCTGGAGTGAGTTCAGTTTCACCTTTTGGAGTTACCTTTCCAACAAGAATATCACCAGGTCTAACCTCTGCTCCTACCCTAATAATACCATTTTCATCAAGGTTTTTAAGGGCATCTTCACCAAGATTTGGAATATCTCTAGTAATTTCCTCATCACCAAGTTTAGTTGTTCTACATTTCATTTCTTCTACACGAAGAGTAATAGAGGTATAAATATCTTCTTTTACTATTCTTTCACTAATTAAAATAGCGTCTTCGAAGTTATACCCTTCCCAGTTCATATATCCTATAAGGACATTTTTTCCTAGAGCAAGTTCACCATTTTGAGTTGAAAACCCGTCAACAAGAACATCGCCCTTTTTAACTTTTTCACCTTTAACAACGCAAGGTTTTTGGTTTATACAAGTATCTGCATTTGTCTTTGCAAATTTAGTTGTGTAATAAACATCCTCGCCAGTGTTAGTTTTTACTCTAACTTCGGAAGCACTGACATAGCTTACTTCACCATCATTTTTTGCAAGAATCATTGCGCCACAATCATGTGCGATAACAGCTTCCATGCCGGTTCCAACAATTGGGGCTTCTGGACGTAAAACAGGAACCGCCTGTCTTTGCATGTTTGCGCCCATCAAGGCACGGGCAGAATCGTTATTGCCCACAAAAGGAATCAAAGATGTCGCAGCAGAAATAAATTGACGTGGAGAAACATCCATATAATCAATATAAGAGGCAGGAACTTCAACAATTGAGTTTTTATATCTACAAATAACTCTCTTATTAACAAACCTTCCCTCTTCATCAAGAGGTTCTACGGCTTGTGCAATATAAGCCTCATCTTCAATATCAGCCATGTAATATTGATAGGTGTTTAAAACCTTTCCTGTTGCTTTATCGACCGGTCTATATGGAGTTTCCAAAAATCCATATTCATTAATTTTTGAATAATTAGCAAGGGTACTAATAAGACCAATGCTTTGACCTTCAGGCGTCTCAATAGCACATATTCTTCCATAATGTGTATAGTGAATATCACGAACTTCGGCACTTGCTCTTTCCTTCTTAACACCACCAGGACCAACAGCAGAGATTTTTCTCTTTTGGGTTAAACCAGAAAGAGGATTAATTTGGTCCATAAGTTGTGAAAGTTGAGAGGAAGCGATAAAATCTTTTAAGGCTTTATTTATAGGTCTAGGGTTGATAATTTGTGAAGGTGTGACCTCACTAAATTCTTTACCCTGCAAAGTCTCTTTTATATTAGAAGCAAGTTTATTAACACCAGAACGGAAGGCACTTGCTAAAAGTTCACCAACAGAAGCAATTCTTCTATTAGATAAATGGTCAATATTATCAATTTCACCAAAACCAGCAAGGATATCAAGATAATAACTGATAGTTGCAAGGATATCATCCATTGTTAAAGTTGTTATCATGAGTTGTCTTGCATTTTCTTTTATTGCTTGAAGCCTTTTTTCTTTAGTTTTATTTTCCTTCAAAATTTGAACTAATGTTGGATAATATACCTCTTCCAAAACTCCAAGTTCTGCCTCATCACAAGGGAAAACACTAGAAAGTTTAACACGATTGTTTCCACGAACAAGATGCTTTTTGCCTTGCGCACTTACCCAAACTTCGTTTATGCCAGCATCTTGAATTTGTCTTGCAACATCTTTGGAAATAACATCGCCAGCTTTTACAACAACTTCACCTTCAATCACTATATTTTCAAAGCTTTTTTGTCCCATAATTCTATTTGCGATTGAAAGTTTTTTGTTTAATTTATATCTTCCCACACGGCTTAAATTGTAATATTGGTCTGAGAAAAAGAATAAGTTCAAATAATTTCTAGTTGATTCGGCTGATGGAACATCGGTTGGTCTTGTTTTTCTTGCAAATTCTAACAGAGCTTCTTCCTGTGTGTTTTGAGGCTCTTTGTCAAGAACGTTTTTAACATATTCATTATCGCCAAAAAGTTTTAAAATTTCTTCACGAGTAAAACCAAAACATTTCAAGAAAAGACCAAGGGTAATTTTGCTACCCCTATCCAAAACAACTTTTAATATTTCATTTGCACCCTGTTCAATTTCAATCCACATTCCTCTTGTAGGAATAAGTTGGGCGCGAAGGGTGGAATTATTTTCCTTTTCTCTTGTAAAATACGCACTAGGGGAACGAACAACTTGACTTACAACTACCCTTTCAATTCCATTAAACACAAAAGAACCCTCATTTGTCATGAAAGGAATATCACCCAAGAAAACTTCTTGTTCAACCGCCTCGCCAGTTTCTTCAACAACAAAACGGGCTTTAACCTTGAGAGGCACGGTGTAAGAAGCCCCCCTTCTTTTGCATTCTTTAATAGAATATTTTGGAGGTGTAGATAAATCTATACCAGTGATATATAATTTTGCCTTTCCACTATAATCACTGATAGGAGAAAATTCCTCAAGAACTCTTTTGATTCCATCATCGAGGAATTCTTTATATGCATTCTTTTGAATTTCCAACAAGTCTGGTATTGGAAGAATGTCATCAAGTTTAGAAAATGAATATCTTGTGTTTTTACCAGATTTGATTTTCTTTAAGCATGAAACTTCTTGCATCTTTCGTTCTCCTTAAAATTGATATAAAAAGTGCTAAAAAGCAAAAAATGATAGAGCAAAACAAAATTGCCCTTTTCACTTTTTGCCTAATTTAAAGAATTCAATATTACCACTTTTTTTGATTATAACCAAATTATTTTATCATGTTATTGCCCTATTGTCAACAGTTTAAACATTTTTTTTGAAAGTTATCTTATCTTTTTTCTTTGATAAGAGAATATCACAAAAACATAAAAATGTCAACTTTGAAAATAAAATTTACATAAACAAATAAATCATTAGCAAAACAAACTTAAATAATAATGAAAAGATAAAACTCTTTATGAATATTACAAAAAACATTTTAATATTAATTAAAAGTCTAAACACTACTATAAATCAAACTTTATTTTTAAGAAAAGTGCACTTGCAATTTGCAAATGCACTAGTCTTTTACCTCTTTGATTCCATTTATTTTGTTCATAATTGTTGCCTTATCTAACTCAGTCCCCACCCCCATATCAATTTTTTTGAAATAAACTTTTTCAGAATCATTTTGATTTTGAGAGATATCAACATAAGCCCCATTAAAATAATATCTTAAAGCAAAATTATTGTTGTCATCTTCTAAAGAAATCGTTCCAAAATTATCTTTTCTTGTCAAATATCCTAAATCTTGTGATGTGATATCCAAATCAAATTCCCCACCAAAGAAATAGCCATAATTTAATATATACTCTTCGTTATAACCTTTAAGATCTCTCATATTCATTTTAAACTGAGCCAAACTGTAGCAGTTTTCAAATTCCAAGGAGATTTCTTTATCATTAATAAATTTTCCTACAAATCCTCCAAGATATGCGTTGAAATTGCCACCATAAATGTCACTTGAAACATTTAAAAGCCCGTCAACGAAACAATTTGAAAACTTAAAAGTTGGTGTGTTATCATTCACTTCAATTTCACCTATTAGTCCTCCTGCAATTGAGCTATTGACATCATCGTTTTTAACAACAACTTTACCTTTTTCAAAATATGAATTGTTTATTATAGAGTATGATGTTTCATCACTTGAAGGCCAAGCATTTAAGAAACCATGTTTATTATAAGACAAATTTGCACTTGGAGTAATACATATTCGACCTACAAGCCCACCAGCGATTTCGACACTGCTTAAATCTGAACTAAAATAGCATTTGTCAATTTCTCCTCCAATCATTTCACCAACTAAGCCACCTACAACGCCTATAGTACTTGATTGAATAGTTGCATCAACACTTATATTTTCCAGCCTTCCTTCACCACTTTCTCTAATCGCACTTTCAATGTTTAAGTCTGTTCCAAACAGACCAACAACTCCACCTATAGCATATGGGACAAAAGGAATGGTTTTGAAAAGTCCAGAAATTTCATAATTTGAGGTAATGGAAATATCTTTTAAAGTTCCAAAACACTCACCAGCAATTATTCCACCATAAACAGCTGGTTGAACAAATTGACCATCAATAAGTTCCAGGTCAATGTTTTGTATAACAACGCCATTGCCAACACCACCAAACAAAAGTCCAGCAAATTCAGCCATAGATGCAATTTTTCCATTAATATTTACAAAACTCACATCTCCTTCACCAGCAAGAACACCTGCAACACTTCCAGAATAAGAGAGAGTTGTTAAACTTAAAGATGAATGGGTTTTATTAAAGAAGTAACTAGAGATTGTTGCATTATCATCTTTTTTATTTTGCAAAACAGCTTCGCTTCTAAATGTGGCATTCGCAGAAATAGAGGAATTAATATTATAAATTTTATAATTTCCAATAGCTCGTCCAACAACACCGCCAACAATATTTTTACCAAGCACCACAATGGCCTTTCCATCAGTTGTTGTACCTTCTACATCAACATTAAATAGGTATCCTGAGTCTAAGGTTCCAGATAAAGCACCCACACAATTAGCATTAGGCAAATTGATATATTTTGGAACGAGTATTAAATTTTTAATACTCCCCACTTCACTAGAACCATTGCCTATTCTTGAAAATAGTCCAGCAGAAGTTAGTGAGGAAAGCTCATCTATTACATATCCCTCTATTCTCATTCCATTGCCCTCTATATCACCTATAAAGGTGGTATTGTATAAGCTTGTTGAATAAAGGCCTTCTTGCTCATAATTGATGTTGGTTACTAATCTATAATAGTTAGAATTTAAATTTCCAATATTAGATTTTAATATTTTATTTTCAAATTCATATGCAGACATGATTATATATGGATTAAATACACTGCCTTGAGAATAATCACCGTTATTTTTATACGCATAGGTAATCTCACCGGTCTCTTCATCAATATAGGTGTTCTCCATATCTAAAATTTGAGAAGATTCTACAATAACATTAGGAGAAATAAGCTCCGGTCTTCCTATATAGAAGGTTTTATTTTCATTATTAAATTGACCTTGATAACTATTTTGTGGGAAGAACCAAATTCCCTTTGTAATTTCTCCATTTTGAGAAAAGGCAAAAGTTGAAAAGTTTTCCTCATTTGAGAAATCAGATATTTTAAATTCTGTCAAACCTTGAATAAATTTATTGCTTGTATTGATTGACATATTTAATTCAGTATCCGCCAAATAGTATGAATTTGAAATTTGTCCAGATGCATTGTCATAAACAAAGCCATAGCTTTCTTGTGAATTTGACTTAAGCATACATGTTGAAAAAGTGTTAAAAATGCTTCCATTATTAACAAAAACAAATCCCGAATTTTTTGAAGAACTTAATATAGGAATATCACTATAAGAGTTTTGAATTTTTCCATTATTTTCATAAACAAATCCCGCAACCTCGGTTGAGGAACGAACCACACTACTAGTATCATTTGCATAAATAGTGGTAATAAAGCCTGAATGTATTCCGCTTATATAGCTGTTTAAAATTTTACCTTTTCCATTTTCGTTTGTTGCGTTATATACAACAAAGCCTGCCGTTTTATTTGTTCCCTCATTTGATGTATTAACAATAAGCGATTCATTTACATAACAGCTTGAAATATTCCCCTCATTATATCCCACGAACCCTGCCAAATTCGATGAGGCAGTCAAATTAACGCAAACTCTAGAATTTGTAATATAACCACTGTTCAAACCTACAAGTCCGGCAACATAATTAGATGAACCCGCTTCTATGAAAGACACTTTAACATTTGCGTCAATAACTTCCACGCTACAGTTAGTAACAACACCTGCATTTTCGCCGGCTAATATGCCCACATAGTTTGTTCCGCCACTTTGAGATATACTAAATCGTAAACTATTATCTATTTTAATATTTAAATTTCTGACAATAGATTTCTCTGCAATTTTGCTAAATATTCCTATTCTATCTAAATTTTCAAAAGATAAATTAGACGAAATAATTATTTGTTTATCATTTCCATCAAACCCTGCAATTTCAGCCGAAATTGGTTTGAAATCTGAAGGCAAGGTTAAATCATTTAGCAAAATGTAATAGCCTCCTTCCTCCATTGCAATAAAATCTTCATAATTATTTACCGGAGTTGGGGCATCTATTGAGCTAAATTGATATATATTAAAAGCCCACTCTTCAGTTCGATTATAATACGCATCTGCATTTTCTTCAAAAGCTTTATGTTGAGGTTTGCCTCTTAAATATTCAAAGCCATATTTTACCCTAAATTTATAAGCAGGATTATCTGAAGAATGAATTTGAAGTGGTGAGAAAATATAACCCGTGCTCTGTCTTCCAGTTATAATGAAATAGCCTGAAGATGCCTGTGCACTAACACCATTATCTGTTATTCTAGTCCACATATTTTCTGCATAACTATATGTTCCATTATCATTTAGACTACCAATTTGATACTCCCATATAGCATTTTTATTGATTGAATTTTCAAATTCTTGCTTTGATGCCAAAACATCTTGCAAAGAAGGAACAAATTCTGAATTTATTGAATTTTGCAATTTGGTTTCAAGCACATAAGTATTTCCTAATGCAACACTTGTTTTTCCTTCATAAACATTATTAACCAAGTATCCACCAGATAAAAGTGCTATATCCACAACCACAAAATTTAGCGTATATGGAACACTTGTAACTGTTTGAGAATCAACCCTTTTTGTTCCATAAATTGAAAGTTGCCCTAAAACCCCCTCAAGATTTGTTGGATAAACAACATCTGTTGAAGCAATATGAAGTTTTTTGTTCTTCAAGTCTACATTTACAATATCTTTTGAACTGTTCATTACAATTTCGTCTTCCAAGTAACCTTCGGAAGAAACTGTAAAGTCATAGGTTTGACCTTTTACAAGATAAACCTTTTTATCTTGACCATCATTGAATAGCTGTTTGTTTAAAATTTCAAAACTAACATCAATTGTGTATTTAATTGTAATATTTCTTGTTTGCTTTAAAATAAGACCGCTCTCATCAAAAGTTTCAACAACAAATTCAATTTTATCTCCGTTATAACAATTAGCCCTGCTAGCATCATATTTAATCAAAATTTCATTGTCTAAATCTAAAATCTGCGACCTTGAAAGTCTGATTCCATTAGGCAAAATTATTGCTCCAGATTTTACCAGACCATCCTCGTCAATCCATGACATAATTGCATTAAGTTGAGAGTTGTCACTGTTCCATTTTATTTCAGCATAATCAAACTCTGAATTTAAAGGAGCAAATTCAATCTTTAAGAAATTAGGGTCATTTGGAGATAAATAATTATTTGTAGAATTTCCACCACCTATTTGTAAATTACCTTCTTTATCAAATAATTCATATGAATTAATTAATATTTTTTCTAAAGATTGTTTAGTTAAGTTAACTTCTAAACCATATTCACAATTATTTTTTGCTCTAAAATTTATGAAATATTGACCTTTATAATTTTCATTAAAATTATCATTAAATTTTGCTTCATAAAAATAATTTATTTTATTTAATTTTAAAATTTCATTTAAATTAATAATTTCATTATTATCATTTTTTAATTCAAATTGTATTTCTTTTTTATAGACCTGTTTAAATAGGTCATAAATATTAATAATCTGTGAATTATAATACACTTCTGGGGCATTATCTAAATTAATTTCACTTAAAAACAATTTTCCATTATCAGTAAACAAATATATTTCTCTTGAAATATCATCACTTGTTAAAGTTAAAATAAATTTTGATTTTTCTTTATAATTATTCGCCACAGAAATTTCATATTTTCTATTTTTTTCTGTCACATTAAAATAATTATCTTTTTTATAATTTTCATCAACTTTAACACTGAAAATATCTAGATTTTCATTAAAGTCATCGGTTAACACCTCTACTTCAATTTCAAAAGTGTCGTTAGGTTCGATATTGTTAAACGCTTCGACTTTGCTTGTAATCTTTTCTGCGCCCTTTTTGTGTTCAACGTTAAATATTAAATTATTATCATAAAGTTTTTCATTACTATAATAATTGTTATTGAAAAATACGCTATATTTGGCATTGAGTGAAAAATTTTGCATTCCAGCATCACCTATTGCCTCCAACAAATACAAATTTTCCCCAATCTTGTTAAACTGAACATGGGCAGAATCATTTTGTGAATCGTCAAAGATTACAATTTCATTGCCTGAAATAATTTCAATGGAATAACCATTTAAAACAACCTCACTTGCCTTGGTTTGCAAAGTTACAGGAAGATTTTGTCCCTCATAAATTGTAATTGTCTTTCCTATAGTCAAAAGGTTGTCTTGTGTTTGAGAAGAGGTCAAATATAAACTATAATCGTCTATTTTTCTAACAACATAGACAAGAACATCTACACTATTTTTTTGATTTAAGTTTGAAACCACTTTAATTCTTACAATCCCAGTTCCATTTATAGAAAGCAATCCATTGTTCGTTATACTAACTATATTTTTGTCAAAAGAAATTAACGTTACCTCGCCATCTACACTAAAAGGCAGTTCTTGGATATTTAAATTATTTAATTTTTCCTGATCTATAGAATTTTTAGCTTGATAATAATAAGCATAAGCCATTTTAGGTGCATCAGCATTGTCACAATTTAAAGCATAAGGAGTTTTCCCATTAATTGTAACATGTTCAACTAACAACTGAGTGTCTTGCATCTCAAATTTTTCTTGATAAAATCTATCTGCACCGCCTAATAATAAATCTCCATAATAATTATCATAATTAGAAGCTGTATTAGGCTCCACATATTCTCTAGTAATGTAAGTTTCTGACTTTAACGTTGCGTCTTCAATTTCGCCACCATTCTCATTTGTTCCAAAAACTTGAACTTTAGGATTTTTAGAAACTATATAAGGATCATCATCTGTTCCATTGCCAGTTATATTTAAACCAAAGTTCTTAGAATAAATCAAGCTTAAATCATTTCCCAAAGATGTTGCATCATCAATATTTTGTAATACGCTATTAATAATGCTAGCATTATTTTCACTAAAAGCAACCAAACCGGCCAAATAGGCATCTTTTGAAGCATCTGTCACTTCGCCCAAACTTTTAACTTTTACCCTGCTTACTATTCTGTCTAACTTACCACTATTAATTCCTAATATACCGCCTAAATAGTTATATGCCTGATTTGCCACCTCTATTTTTCCAAGTACTTTCAAATAATTTGAATAATTTTTTTCGTCCAACACATCTGCTTGAGCAAATATATTTCCATCAGAGCTGTTTTGACCAGCAATTGCGCCAATTGCAAAGCAGGTATTTTCCGCAGAATTTGGTACATTCTTTTCACCAATTACACTGATATTAGTTATTATATAATAATTCTCATTGTTATAAAGCTTAGTATAAAAATTTTCAACTCTTTCAATATTTCCATTGTTTTTTCCCGCAACACCGCCAATATAACTTCGAGTTTGCTTTCCTTGCATAGCATAAGAAACTTTTAAAACTGAATCTTGCAAAGAGAAAAGGTTAAAATTATTATATTCATATTGTTTTTCTAAATATTGATAATTTCCTCCAATATTTGTTTGAATTTTACCGTTATTTTCGCCAACAATTCCACCTATCAAGAGCTCGTTTGAGGTTGAAACTTTTACATTACTATTTAATAATTCAACATGAATGTTTTGAATTTCGCCATTATTTTCCCCTGCTAAAAATCCTATTTTAGCCTTGTTTTTTAGTTCAATTTCAATTTTACCACTCAAAGTTAAATTAGAAATTTTTCCTTCTTTTGCAATTTTAGTAAAAAGACCACCATATGAAGTTCCATCAATCTCTTTAGAATTGTTTATATTCAGGCCAACTATTGAACCTTGTCCAAGACCATTGATTGAACCACTAAATTCACCCAATGGAGCAAAATTTATTGCACTTAAATCTATTTTAGAAGTAATCAAATAGTGCTTATCAAGTCCAAATTTAGAAATATTTAAAAGCTCTTCCGCAGTTGAAATTATAAAAGGTGCATTTTCACTTCCATCTCCTACAATCACAGGTATTTTTAACGAGTTATTAGGATTTTCTATACTATTAGAAATGCTACTTTTAGGAATTATAATTAAATTACCGGTTCCGCCGCCATTATTAGAATATGAAAGTCTTACACCATTATTATTTAGTGATTCTATTCCAACAATGTTTGAAGATGAATTTGAAGTTGGCTCAAATATAAATATTAAATCTTTATGCACTGCATCAAGTGGAAGAATATAGGTATACAAATCTACATTTTGATGAGTTGGAGAAAGATATATTTGTTGTAAATAATTTGAGAGTCTAACCTCACTTACTTGAATATATTTTTGAGGAACAATCTTAAATGCTGCCGTATAGTTTTCATTAAAGTAATTTACATTGGCATATATATAAAATTCTTCTGGCAAATCTTTTCCTGAATAATTCAATATAAACTCACCAGAGCTTAAGTTATAAGAACCAAGATTGTTTATGTATAATATCTTTTCACCTACATTATAATTAGAAGGTTTAGATGCTGATAACTCTATAGTAATATTGGTATCGTTTAATAATTCAATATCTTTTGTTAAAGAAAATAGTTTATTATCCGTTTTTGATAAATCTTTGTAATAGTATCCTAAGTCGCCTTCACTATAAAGTGCAATTGACTTTTTTTCAAATTCCACACCTTCAAGAGGAACATAAGCCCTAACATTTAAGCTTCCTTCGAAATAATTTTCGTTATAATTTTCTTGGTTTACATCTGGAACTTCTAACACAAAATCATTAACAACTTTAACTAAAATAGAATAATCTAAGACCTTTCCTTTAAATCCAGCTTTATCACATGCAATTGTGACAAACAAATTTTTTTCATCAAGTTCAATTTTAGCCCCTTCATCTTGCGCTTTAGAAAAATTTAAAGAGTATAACAATGGATTGGAAAGATTATAATTTTCTGGCTCAGTTTTTAAAATCAATTGTAAATTAGCATTATATGAATCATTTTCTAATGACAATCTAACATCAACATCAGTCAGGTTGTCACCCAAATAAGTTTTATCAGACAAATACGATGAATTACTTTCGTCAACATCAAGTTTTAATGCCTGTAATTTTTCAATTACTGTTACCATAAAATCTCTAAAAACACCATTAGGAAGAACAATTCTCCAAGTGCTCTCTCCAGCTTTTTTAGGTATAAAATTTAAAACCATATGTTTGTTAGAATTTATAATTTCATCTTGCAACTGATTAATTTCTATTGTGTCTGCTTGATTTGATAAGCAGTAGATTGAGCAGTTTTCAATGAACGCATTTTGGTCGTTAACATAAAATCCTTTAAAGACCTTAGGACCTTCTTCTAAGCTAATAAAAAGTCCATCTTTTGAATTATATTTATCTTGTAAAGCCAAGGCGTTAGCACCTGTTTTAACTATATATGAGATTGAGGTAGAAATTTCATCTTGGTTATTTATTCCTTGCTGCTCGCCCCAAATTAAGTTAAAACTCAAGGTGATTTTTTTCCCATTAGTTTGTTTTATTCCTCTAGCTATCACAGGGAAAGAGGTATTTGTTATTTGCGCAGTATTTTCATTTTCAAAAATCGAAATGCCTGCAAGTGTAAAATTAATATAATCATTAACATTTCCACTAAGGCCTTCTTCCAAAGTTGCAACAACCTCTATTTTATCAAAAATAGAGTTATATGGGAAAATTGAGATGTTTTGAACCGACTTGACGGTTGAATAGGCACCATCAAACAACACTTGTTCAAACGGCAAATCAGAATCATTTAAACGAATCTCGTTTGGAGCCTGCTCAACGATCAAATCAAAAGTTCTATAAACCGCATATTCTTCAAAACCATAATAATATATCTTAAATTCAATTGTTGTCTTTCCACTATTTAAACTTTGAAGGTCAAAATCAAAGATAATATTGTTGTTTTCAAGATAGGATTTAGATATATCAAACTCAGAACACTGTACAACGGAATTTGAAATAACCTTTCTTTCAATTCTAATTTTTGAATTATCTCCGCTTTTTATAACATTTTTCAAGGTTTTTCTAGCGAATTCTTTTCTATTTGAAATGAAATATAAATCTTTATATTGCGTTGAAATGGAATTTTGTTCTTTTGAATAAAGATGTTCATTTTCTTCATAAATTTCAACACTGGAAATTTCATCAATAATTTGGACATCAAAATCTATTGTTTTTTGTAAAAATGGTGATTTTGCAGTAATAGTAACAGAATCTGTATCTATAGTTTTAGGGTCTATTTCTGATATTTTGTTTCCTGAGCCATCATAAAACTCAATTTGTGTTTGAGAAGTATTATGAGGAGTAAAATTGAAAAAGCTAGATGAAAGAATTAGTTTTTTAGGGTAGTTGTCACCTTTTACCGCAAACAAGTTCATGTCATCTTTAAGAGAGAAATCTTCTACAGCTAAAGATATTTTTATTTCTATCTCAAAATTTTTTCCTCCCTCTATTGTTGTAACCTTTAAAAAGCAGGTTCCAAAAGCCAAGGCTTGTATTTTTACGGTAGAGGTCATTTGTTTTTCATTATAATCTATTATCTGGGCAGAGATTATATTAGAGCTTGGGCTCAAAAATAGTTTACCACTTGCTCCTTTTGGCATATCTGCAACAGAGAACTCTAAATCAGCACTCTCTCCAACAGCGAGCGAAATAGAATTGTCTACAAGTCCACTGCCACTTGCAGATATTTTCACATTCTCATATGATTTTGTGCAAGCAGAGAAAAACAGGCCAGTAAAAGCTAAAATCATTCCCATCAAACAAATATAAATCTTTTTCATATTTTCTCCTAAATTTAATTAAGCCACGGTGTAATTTAAATAAGCCGAATATATTTTGTCCCCAACTTTATACCTTACTAAAGCGGTGAAAGTTCCTTCCACTGAAGAATCAAAACCTTCTATCATATCCAGACTTACTTCCACCTCTTTAATACCATTATCGTAATATTTAAAGGTCATATTTTCAGTTGAAATTGTTTCTCCTACAAGATAATTCCTTTTATACTCACCTGTCAAAATAGCAGAGTTAACGCTATAGGTAAATTTTTGTGTGTAAATTACACCATTATTTTCATGACTCACCCATGCTGTAAATGTGCCTACACTTGAAGAAGAGAAATTAATAATTTGATATTCGGCAGTTGTAAGTTCTCTTTTGTTGCCTTCGCTGTCAATAAAGTAAACAACCGCATCTAACTCTTCACCCATAAGATATTCAGATTTATTTAAATCTACTTGAAGAGTGTTAACATACAACATTATGTCTGAATTTGTAGGATTGATAAACCTTATAACATTTCCTGAAGATTTACCTTCCCCTGCTTTGATCTGTCCGCTTTGATTGTAACTATAAGTTGTTTCGCCTTCTTTGTAGACAATTTGGTTTAAAATACTACTACTAATTGCCCCAGCATTTCCGCCTATTCCACTCAAGTTGGTGTTTTTATCTTTGCCACTATTGCCTGCAGTAATGTTTCCTGAATTACTTGCTACCTTAATACTACCAAGTTTAGTCATATCCTCCAAAGTCAATTGTCCATTTTTATAAACTTTCCCGGTTAAATAATTAAAGCAAACTATACCAGAAGCATCTCCTCCGTTTCCAGCAATCATAGACACATGGCTTGAATCACCGCCATTTCCAGCAATAACATTTCCGGTATTTTGGCAACCATACAAAAGCGCATTCTCTTCTGAAATATAATTTAAATTGGCAAAATTCAAACTTTCATCGTCAATATCATAAACCATTGCATTGTAAACACAAATTCCGGATGAATTACCTCCATTTTCAGAGTTAAATATTATATCACCTTCAATAAAACCATTGCCACCCTTTCCAGCTCTAATAGTTCCTGTATTACATGCGTTTTTAATATTACCAGCATTGTAAACTGCGATTCCGGCAGCATCACCGCCTTGTTTAGAATAAATGATTTCGTTTATTTCGCTTCCTTCAAATATTATATAACCATCTTGACCATTGCCAGCATTTATATTGCCTCTATTGTAAGTCTCTTTTGCAATTCCATCATCTAATATGTTTCCAAAATTATAAACACATATTCCGCCTGCATCAGACAAGGAGGTAACAGTAGCTTGATTGGTACAATTTATAATATCACCTCTATTAATAATGCAGATTCCTCCAGCAAGCTCAACTTTTGCATCATTTTTGATTGTTGCAGTAGTTTTAGTAACACAATTTTTAATTGTTCCATAATTAACCATAGCATATGAGGTTTGAGATAAAGATCCATCAATCTTAAGGTCTGTTAAGGTGCCATAGTTATATTTTATAAAACCAGCATAAGCTTCTTGTGCCCCCTCTTCATTAGGTGCAACAGCAAACATAATACTGCTATCAAGTCCCATTTTAGAACCATCAAGAGTTCCATAGAAATAATCTAAAACAAAATCATCTTCATTTTTTTCAACTGTAATATTCTCTGTCAATGAGTAAACATAATTTACCCTGTCATCACAAACATTGACTAAATCTACAAAGTCTTTAAAGTTATTACTTTTTACTTTAAAAGGCTTATTTGCCGTTCCTAAGCCGTCAAAAGGTGCCTCTTTTTCAAACAAAATTAAATTGTTTAAAAGATTGTACGCTTTATATTTAGCCATGTAAAGTTGCTTATACAAATTGCTTTGAATAGTAGAACCATTTTTTAAACTGCAACCCCTAATTGTTCCGCCTTCTCCAAGTTTGTTAGTAAATAAATCTGTACCCTTTTCAATTTTTGCATCTAATGATGTAATTTCGCAATAAATATTTAAATTTTTAACTGCACCATTTATTTCTTCAAAAAGGAAAATATTTCTACCACTAGCGCTATAATGAATGATTTTTCCATTTCCATCAATAATACAATCTTTTGGGACAATCATTCCATCTATTAATTTTAATGGAGATTCGGTTGAGCCAAAATCATTTTGTATTTGAATGGTAGTAAAGTTTTGATAATTATCGTTGGCGTCTTTATTATAGACATCAAATAAACTTAGCGCCAGTGAAAGCTCACTTAGACTTTCCACCTTGCAAACTTCGTTTTCAATGTTTAACGCCGATGTGCTGAAACCTATAGGATTTGCCCCATCTATTTGAACATTTAATTCATTAAGAGCACTTGAACTACCAGCTGAACCAAAACAATCGTATTGTTTAAAGTTAAAATCAAAAGAACATTTTATAATCCAATCAACTAGACTAGTTCCTACTGACTCACCTAAAAACCAATGAAAGTTTTTCTTGAAATTTTGTGAATTTCCTCCGTCTCCTCCGTTTGTGGAGCCTAAGCCACCCTTTCCGCCAGAAGCCCGAATTGCACCATTATAATTGCTATCAATGACCTTACCATCATTAACTCTTTGTCCAGATTCACCTCTAGTTGCAACAAATCCATTATTAGTTTGCAAACTTAAATAAGAATTTGATAATGCCTCCGCAGTGTTTCCATGATATCCATTTCCACCAGCTCCGCCGCCACCTCCAGCATAACCGACATTACAATTAGAAATAACATTACTCAAAACTCCAGAACCAAATGCCAATTTCCCAGCAATTGACATAGCAGATCCAACATTCATGACACCATTACCGCCTTGTCCACCTCTGCCACCTTGTCCAGCCATTCCAGGTTTTTGATATCTTTCAAACAAGTAATTGCTACTTAAATCATTTACTTTAATATTAGAAATTCCAGCGACTTTTCCAACAACAACTGATCCGCCATTGCCACCGGCACCGCCGCCACCTCCAGCACCTGCTGGAGCTATTTCGTAGTCAAAAGCACTCATTTTAAAATCAGCAAAACCACCACTGCCGCCAGCGCCGCCATTTCCGCCATTGCCACCACGTCCAGAAATGATAATTCCAAAATTACCTCCAGAAATGTCAAGGGTTTTATCTTCAGCTGTAATAAGTCCAACTACTCCACCTATAACACTAGCATTTCCGCCATGACCTCCATTGCCGCCATCTGTGCCATCCTCAGCGTAAATTCCATTTTCTAAGTTTGCATCTTTTCCATGAGTACCAGTTCCACCATCTCTACCATTGCCACCATCAGCACCTACAAAACTTCCAAAACTAAAACAATTAATTATGTTTCCTGTGGTTTTGCCAGCAATTCCTGCAAGATAGTTTGCGGAAATACCATCTTGACCTAATTCAATTCCGTTACGTCCTTTTGTTCCAAACAAAAGCATATTGTTAGTTGAATTAGATATTTGACCATTATTTGTTTGAACCAAGCCGGTAACAAAATGCTTATCTGAATCACTTATGGCACCTTCAATTGTTTCGCCTTTAACTTTTGTTTTGTAGTTTCCAATTGCTCCAAAAGTAGTCACATTATTAATTTTTCCTTCATTTGTATTGCAAAGAGGTGAAGCATCTGATGAACCATAATTTAAATTGTGTATTTTAAGACCTTCTATCTCCCCATCAACACTTATTTCTTTTAATAAGGAAATTTGGTTTTGAGTTTCGAAACCTATTAATGAATCATTACCAAATAACAAACCTGCATAAATATTCTCTGAATTGTCAAAGGTGTCAATACCTCCTAAAGAATAATAATTTTTGTCTAGTAAAATAGACTTATTTTCTTTAAGTGCAACTAATAATTGTTCCTCATTTTGAATTAGTAATGGATTGTCCTTGCTTCCATCTCCAATACTAGAAGCAATTGAATTTTCATTATCTGAAACAACAAAATCTTTGTAGCTATAATTTATTTTATTAGAAATTAAGTTATGCTCAACTTGAAGATAAGTAATTGCATCATCTGACAAATACTCTTTAAGCTTTTCTAAATCAATTTCAGAACTTCCGTCTCCAATAGAAGAATTTGCCTCTTCCTCATAAATAGCTGCGCCAGATTCACTAGTATTTTTCTTATATTCTAAAATGAAATCTTCCCTAACACCAAAATCAACTGTCATATTTGCATTAACTAAACTTGTCCAAGAATTGAGTCTTTCATCATTGGATAAAATACCATTTACGGGAACTTTTTCAGTTATATCTTTTGTATATCTAAAATATTTACTCTCTGCATAAACCTGACTTCGATTTTCGTTATTATACACATAATTATACATAAGAGTTGCATCTGATATGGACCATTGCTTATAAGGTTGAATTTGGATATAAATAGGACCTGTTTTAGCGGGAACAATTTGTTGGTTGTAAATTTCAACTTTTACAATTTTTTGCCCATCAGTAGATTCAACACTACCATTATTGTAACAATTTTCAATATTAAAATTGTTCGCAATAGCGTTTGAAATACCAAAATTATCGGTTTTGGCAAAAGTTATTGCAAGTTTCCTTTGAAGTGAATCAATAGTTTGAATTGGTGTTGCTGCACCCTCATATGCAGAATTTATACTAACATTTTTTAAACTAGTATAACATTTTTCTGAACCAGCACTCAAATCTAACCCAGTGTAATACAATACGTCCTCATCACTAACATAAATTTGTTTATTTTCAGAATATGTTTTTATTCCATTATTTAAATCTGATCCGCTATATTCTTCAACAATAGTATCAAAATCTTGAACTTTAGAAGTAACAAAACCAAAATTTGTACAATTATCAAAGTTAGACATTTTGCCCATATCCTCAACTCGAGCAGTAATTCCAGCTGAATAAGCATTTGAAATACATTCTGAACCAGCTATAATAGTTCCTTGATTTTCACAATTAGAAACATGACAACCCTTTTGCAAGCCAAATAATCCACCAGCATAGCAAACTATGTTATTTTCTGCATCTTTATTATTACTTGTGGAAATAACAGAAGCACTACTTACTACATTTTCTACCTCTGAATTTAAGATTTCACCAGCAATTCCAGCTGCGTATGTTATTTTTGAACCTTCTACCTTAACATTAAAACCAAGATTTTTAACATTCCTCAAATATACATCGTTTAGCTTTCCAGCAAGAGCACCAACATAACAACTATTTGTTTCACTATTAACAATTAAATTTCCTTCGCTTATTATTAGATTTGAAACCTTAGAATTTGTAATAGACTCAAATATTCCATAATACTCATCATTTATTTTAAATGAATTAGAATTTGAACCTATCTTAATTCCAGAAATAAACTGATTATTTCCGTCTAAATTTATTCTTGTGACCTCTTTTATAGCTTCAAAGTTAGAATTATCATATTCTTTAAAGTCTGAATCATTAACTAATCCCATAGCATCTGTAACTTTTATATTGTTAATCAAAACGATATTTTTGCAATTATCTAACCCATTCAAACTTTGCATTGTGGATGTGCTCGCAAGTCTAAATATTCCAATATTTCCCACTAAAATTTGATTTTGATTATTAAAACCTTCAATTTTTAAGTAGTTATAATCATCAGAAGCATAACTATTTCCAAAACTTGGATATCCATAGTTCGTAAGACCATTGAATACAAAATTATCACTTATATAGCTTGCATAATTAATTTTGTTAGAGCTATTTTTAAACAAGTCAAGATTCATCAAATAATTTTTTGAAAGCAGTATTGAACATTCTTCAAAACCTTTGTTCATTTGTGAAGTTATAAGTCTAATAGCATTTGTATTATCTGAAACACCAGTTGCATAAACATCATAAAAACATGTTTTATCCGCTCCAGCACCAAAAACAAAGCCATTATTGATTACATTATTTTCTTCTACATAATTTCCAGAGTTACTTACTTGAGCAACAGAAAAACAAGATCTAACATTTCCAAGAGGCAGTTCGTCTTCTCCAACCCTTTTAACGGCATCTTTATTAAATGCATATACACTTCCATTTGGAGAATTAATCACACCACTAGAATAACTATTTGCAATATATCCATGATTAACTGCAACAAATCCTGAAGTTATACATTCATTAACAATAACAATTCCATCTTTTTCAGTTGTAACGGTTTTTGCAATATTTACTAATTCTACTTCTGTGAGTGAATCACTAATTAAACCAGTGTTAATTCCTACAAGTCCGCCAAAAAACCTTGAATTTGCATATATTTTTGCTCTTGAGTCATATTTTTCATCTGTTCCATTAGCCTGTTCTTGTGGTTGTCCCTTAATTGCACAAGCAAAAACAATACCATTATTAACCGCAGAAAGAGGTGCGTATATCTTTTCATACTCGGCAATAATGACCTCATTTTCGTCCCTTACAATATATTTTTTACTTCCTTCTCCAACATCTACTCCATCATAGGTATCTGGCATATAAATTTGAGAAGAAACAAGTATTGAAATTCCTGAAACAAAACTATTTTGTGGTATTTCATCAAAAATTCTTCCATTTTGATTATCAATAGAGATTGTGAATCCATCACCTACTAAAGCGAAATTTTTACTTTCAACATTGCCATAATTATTAAGATTAAAACTTTCACCACTAAATGAAATATCTTTTGTTAATCTAAAGAAAATTTTACCACCTGAAGAAATTGTATTGTCTTCTTTAGATTCAGTAAAGCTATTCCATGAATTACCAATCTCAACTGGTCTAAGTTTGTGCCCAAAGTCACTACAAGAATCATCTAGTTCAATGTTAATAAGGTTATCTATTCCATAAATTTTTTCTAAAACACTTGAATATTTCAAGTTTGTAGAGAGCACTATCTCTTGATTAAATTCATTTAAATTCGAATCGGTACTAAGCGTCACTTGAGAGCAATAATAATTTCCAAATGATTCTTTGCCATAGGCACCATTTCCCACTAGAGCTCTAACATGATTTTTGGTCACATCTGGTAATTTTGTCTGTTCAATTGTTGTTAAAACAATGTTATTAATAAGGTTTGCATTACTGCTTCCTAATCCAACAACCCCACCAGCAAATATTTCTACTCCCAATAGTGAATCTACCTGCTGAGTAATATTTCCATATAATATATTATTGTTTATAGAAACACCTTTTCCTGAAACAATGTTAGAAACACCTACATATCCTTTGCAATATCCTATAATTCCACCAAGTTTGTATTCTTGATCTGTGTAAGTTTTATAAGTCAAATCATTTGCAAAATAACTTTCGCTTATTTCAATAGAATTTTGATCTGTATTGTCTGAACCCGCTATAGCCCCACCAAAACTAAGTTTGCCTTTAAATTTTGTCACATCAAATTTAGAAAATGAATAACAATTTTTTATGATTGATTTTGTTTCTACCTGATTTTCAATATAATCAAATAATCCTACTAAACCACCAAAATTACCTTGTGAAGCGTTGTCTGATGATATATTAAAATCAAAACTTTTCATAAAAATAAGGTTATTTAAATTCAAATTTTTTCTAGCGCATCCCACAACGCCACCCAAATTTATGTCTTTTTTGGTTGAAATATTGCCTTGTTTATACGCTGAAACCTTTATTTTTGATGCTGTAACACTGCCTTCAGAAAGTGCCACAATACCGCCCAAATTGCAATTTCCAGTTGAATTTGAATCTGAATATTCAATACAATTTGATATTTCAAAATGATTATTGCTATTTTCATTATTTTTAATAGAAATTGAGTTTTTGATTAAACCAACCAATCCTCCCAGATTGCTATTTTCAAATGAACCCAAAACGACTAAATTACTCTTTCCTATTGCGGTAAAACCATTGATATTAAAAGTTGACATGGATAACTTTCCTGCAATACTTCCAATATTTATATTTTGTTTAGGGTTTTCATTTGTAGAGTTATTAGCAACAAATATTTTTGTTTCACCATTAATTATAGGTTTATTATCGCTTTGTTCATCTTGTAATTCATATTCAAATTTTACAATTCCACTTTCTGAACTTCCAACAATAAGACCGCTATTTACCTCACTGTTTTCAAATTGAATGTTGGTTGGATTAACGTTAATTCCATAATCTTTATTTCGATTATTGATAACAATATTTTTAATATTAGTTGTCCTAGAACCACCAATTTTTGCAACAATAAGTGCGGAATTTAATGTTTTAGAATTTTTCAAACAACCTTGTGTAACCATATCTCTACCAAGATTATTATTAATATCAATTGTGTCAAACAAGCTATTTTCCGCCTCACCAACTACAAGTGCAGCGTTATTGTTAACCGTATCTATGTAACAATTTTCAATAATTAAATTTTTAAATACAACACCTTGAGCAGAGTTAACTAAAATAGCGGAAGCCGTTTCTGCATCATCTTGATTATTTACATGGCAATCAAGCATAATAAAGTCACTAAACACAGCACCATTGGATGCATTGTTAATCATGGCATCGGAAATATTTAAATTTTTAAGGCCAAAAAGAGGTCTGCCATCTTGTGGATATAAAGGATTGGTTCTTTCTGGCATGTAACCTTTTAACACACCTCTAAAATTTTTAATATCGAGCTTTTCTATGTCACTACAATCAACATAAACCTTTTCACCCTTTTCTGATAGTCCCGTACCTATGATAATAAAAGTCTTGTCAGGATATTTTTCCATCAAATACAAATCACTTGAGGTGCGAATATAATATACCGAACTAGAAACAGTGAACACAATTCTAGGAAGTAACCAGTTTGTGTTTCTTTCCCATTTTTCTAAATCCCAGTTATTATTCCTAAATGCAACATCAATGTAATTTCCATCTACTGATGGGTTGGTAATGCTATTGAACGACTCTAATTTACTACCTATTTTCTTTGATTCTTCACCAGTTTTAAGATAAATCGAACGATTTGGCTCATAAACCTTACCATCTACCTTAAAATTGCTGATTACAAAGTTCAAGATTCTATTTCTATCATCACTAAAATTATCCTCAGTCAATGACATTAAAGCAACCTCTTTATCGTAGTTATCCGCATTTACAAACTCGCCATTGTAAAATGTTGAAGCATAATAGTCATAGACATTTTTTAATGTATAAAAATCTCCATTATCAATTAAAGAATTATCAGAATATTCTCTATTAAAGAAATTTACCGCATTTGCACCGTTAATTATTATAGTTGATATTGAATTTTCTTCATTAATTGATTCACCAATATATTCAACAAAACCAAAAAGTCCTCCAGCAAGACCATCGTTTTTAGTTGAGTACACATCACCAAATGCATAAACTTGGTCAAAGTAATTTCTTCCCAAATTTTTAGGAGAGTTGTTTAAATAAACAAAATCACCTATTCCGCCAACTAAACCTCCAACAAATTTTGCGTTGGCATACACATTAGCTCTACTATAAGAATTAGATATATTTCCACTAAAGGTTTGTCCTATAAGTCCACCAACAAACAAAGGAGAATAGCTTTCCGTTGATGAAGCTACAAATAAATCTAAATAACCTTTATTGTCTGAATATTTATTGTAATACGAGGAAACGTTGTTTTCTATTAAATCTTGAATTTCCCTACTGTGTTCAATTTTAGATTGTGTTACATCTCCAAAATTTTCACCAATAATTCCACCCGCAGCAAATTTATAAGCAATAATCTTTTGAGTAAAATCATTATTTGTACGTGAAATTTCAACAGATAAATCTCTACATGCGCTATTTAATCCTAAATATCCAAGCACACCACCTGCGGTTCCACCTTTAATTTGGAAGGCTCCAGCAGTTTTTAATGATGCAATTTGAGAAAAGCTCATAATTCTGTCGGATGAATAAACCGAGTCAGCAAAAAAATCTGTCGAATATATGTCCACAATTCCGGCAATTCCACCAACATAGCTAAGCGCACCATTATCAATCTGGGAGCTCTCTGCAAATCTTACATAAGGTTGACGTTCAATATTGTCATTATAGAAATCTGCAGTAACATGTAAATCTGAAACTGAAAGATTAATCAAAGATGAATTTCCTCTTGCAAAACCTACAATTCCACCCACAACATTTTGTCCTAAAATATTCCCTGACAAACCATAAACTGCGGAAAGTTTTACATTAACTATTTTACTATCGCTAAGTATTCCAGCAACTGCACCAACATTTTGAATATTTCCAGCACTGATTCCTATTATTGTAATATTAGTGTTTTTAAAAATAGCATTATTTTCTATTTTTGAGAATAAACCAAAACTAATTTGTTGTAAGTTTGCAGGAGCGACCAACTCTAGATTTTCAATATTTAAGTTATTGCCCTCAAAAGTTCCGCCGTATAAAGTCATGTTTGATGATGAAAGTTTGCCATTTTCCTGCTCACCAGATATCTTGGAAAGGTCAATATCATCTATCAATCTATAATTTCCAAACACGGTGTTATTTGAAAGATTATAATATTCTTTTATTGCAGAAGAATTGCTATTTCCAAAAACTTCATTAAACTCATCTGCGCTCTTGATTAATATTGGATTTTTTGAAGAACCATATTCATAGCCTTCTTCATAAACAAATGTAAAATCACTGCCATCATCGTTTGAAACGATATATCTTGAAGATACGGCAATTTCATTGGCTGATATAAGTTCTGGACCTCTAGAAGAAGTCATGGTCCAAACACCATCTTGTGAATTCACAGAAGCGAAAGAAAAACCATAAAAAATGTCTGAGGAAACAAGTGTTTCTACTCTTAAAACACCTGAAGAATAGGTTTGTTCCATATCTGACGCTGATGAATCTGAAGATTTTGGATTATAATAGTAGCTATTTGTAATGTTACCTGTGTTCAATAGGTTTCCATAATCATCTACACCACTAAAATCCATTTGTGTTGTCTTACTATTTTCAATTAATGAAGATGAATAACATTGCTCAATATTTCCGCTATTTACATATACAAATCCAGCACTATTTCTTCCACTTGTGTTAGAAACATCTCTAAGCATAATATTGCTATAACAATTAGAAATGTTTGAATTATTGTTAAAAGCAAAACCTGCTCCTATACTATTGGTCGAAATTGCGGTTCCTGTGGCTTTAAGTTCTTGATAATCAGAATAAGCTCCTTTTGCATAAGAAAGTGAAATGTCACCGCTTGTGTTATATCCTACAAAGCCCGCAGAAATAGTATCCAACCCAGCAGTTGAATTGTTTTTTATGTCAATTTTGTTAGCGAAAGAACTTGAAATTTTGCCATTATTTGTATACACAAAACCAGCAATATTGCCTTGAGCACTCAATGTAAAATTGTCAAGTTCGTGAACGCCTTGTGAAAGTGCACTAATCGAAGTTGCACGTGCAACCTCAAATTCTTCGCCACCCACTCTGCTGTTTGTAATAACTCCATTATTGTTTAAAACAAATCCAGCAAGAGTACTATTTATTCCACTTCCTATTTGACCAATATTATAATTCAAGTTCAAACCTATATCGCCAGAAGGTCTAGGAAGGTTTGAATTTGTTTCTATCGCAAGAACATGGCAATTGGTTATTATTCCTGTATTTGAAAGAGCAAAACCAGCAAGTTCTATAGTTTTGAAAATTGAGGTGTCTATAACCAAATTATTCAAGTGATAATAATTTACCGTTACGTTTTTAAGTGTAGTATTAGAAGTTACAGTCGAAAACAATGCTAGTTGAATAGAGGAGCTCTCTCTTTGAGCCATATCAAAACTTCTAATGGTAATAACTCTATTATTACCATCAAAGCTATTGATTTTAGTGGTATCAAAAGGTGTATGCAAGGTGAGCTCCAAATCATTCATCAAGATATAATCTTGGGCTTGGGTTTCATTTGCAATTGCATAGAAATCTTCTGCAGTGCTTATTTGCACTGGCTTATCTTCATCAGTATAAGTGCTAATTTTGATAATAAAATTAAAGGAAATTTCATGCTTAATGCCATCTGGTGTTAAGTATGCAAAGACAAATTTCATTGCTTGTTCACCAGTAGAAAATGCCTTAATTTTTAAAGTTGTACCAAAAATAGTTTCACTTGTTAATCCATCCCCAGAATAAATAAAGTTGAAGTGTGGGTTAGAAATTACATTTCCATCTTGACTTAAAACTTTAGTTGAAGAGCCATCAGAATTCACATAATATAAATTATTTAAAAAGTTTTTATATTTTACATTTTCATTATCATTTTCATGATAGTTTAATATATATTGCCTATCTGAATTAGGAATTTCTTCCCTAAACAAGTAATTGTGATCATTGAAGGTTGAAACAAGTCTATTTAAAGAATCTATAGCCTCAAGAATACTATCATCTAAAATATTAGAATCATCCCATTTGGTTGTTTCAAACTTGAAATCTAAATTTTTTTCAATGCCAACATAAGCGTTTAGAACATCGGTATTGTTATCTAGTGTAATATTGTCCACTAAAAAGTCGACTACAACAACTTTGACACTAGAGGAAGCTTCAACCAAGTTCCCATCTATTACTTTAGAAACAATAGCTTTAACATAAAAGATAGGTTCTTGCATATTTAAAAATTTTGCATCTTCAGAAATATATAGTTTGCATGTATAGATTTTTACATTTCTGTCATTATCGATAGTTGATGTAATTTCACCTAAAGAAATTCCATAAAGTTCACCATATCCTTCAGCAAATGTAGTCAAACTAGAAATTTCTTGGTCTTTCTGAACTATTGCCTGCAAAGTTGCACTAGTTCCCTTTGCCATCACAATTTGTTCTTCATCATTTATAGTAAGCTTTGCCTCAGTTACCGGTCTGCTAACCACATTAAAAGTAGATTCTTTAATAATATCACCAGAAGATTTAACAATTCTTGTTTTGAGGGTAAATAAAGTATCAACTTTGACAGTTGAAGGAATTGTCATCAAAACAAAATAGGTTCCAATATTATCAGTTCCAAAATTTTGTTTTAAAATTCTTATCCCGTTTTCTATTCTTACAAAACCAGTGTTTTCTCTCAAATATCCCTGGTTGTTTTCTTTTAAAAGTTGTAAAAATATTTTGTTTGAATCTACAGAATTGCTTGTAATTTCTACATATTCAAAGCTAGCTTGATGTGGATAAACATTAATCTTTAACAAGCTACTTTGACCAGGAGAAATAACATTATTAGGCTCATTAGTAAAAATGTAACCGCTTTCTTTTTCCCAGTTTACATAAGCATGACTAGAAAATGTCAATTTTTCTATAATCAACGAATCTATTACAACTTTAACATCATCACAAACCTCGTTTACGCTTTTTGCACTCACATTTATTTTAAGTTCCAAACTACCAAAGTCAAGAGAATAAAAGTCTTGAAGCATTATAAGTCTTGTTTTAAATGTAATTTTAAAATAATCGAAGTTTTCTAATTCATCGTAATTCTTTTCAGTCCAAACTCCATCTTCCAAAACCTCATAACTTTTAATTACAGAAGAGATTTTCCCATTTTCACCTTCAAACATTGCATTGTAAGGGGTGTCATAATCTAGCATGGTTGAACCATTTTTATCAGATATTAAAATATCAATATTATCATTTTTATCATCTGTATATAGCACACTTTCAAAAATTATTTCATCTTTTGGCAGGAAATGAGAAAAGTCATGATAATTTATTTCAATAGAATCAGCACCCAAAAAGGTTGAAACAACAAAATAATGTGCAAATTTCTGTCTTAACAGTCCATTAACATAAGAATTTTCATTTTCCAAAACAAGATTAACATCAAATCTAACTGATTTTTCTTCAAAATTTGTAGTATCTATTACATGTTGATTGCCATTTGAAATTACAAAATTTTTAACAGAATCTTCAAAAACCACTTTTTGATTTTGATTTGTTTTTAATTTAATTACCTTTCCTAAAGCTATTCTTTGCTCATCAATGGATGATAAAACATTATCTGTTGAATTCTTTTTAATTTTAATTGCAGAATTATCATTTAAAACTTCACCATTATAAAGTATCTCAAAATTTGATATGTTATATATTATTTTTAAAGCATATTCTGTTTGTAAACTAAAATCGTATTTTGAGAAGATAGAAACTTTAACTTCTCCACATTTTTCTAATATTATAGAATTATTAGTTATAGCTAACGCTTTTCCATCTCCATCAGTTACAACCACTCTTAATCCATTAATATTTTCTTTTCCAAATAATTTAGAAAAAGATATCGTATTCCAACTTCTAATAACACTATCCTCACTTGAAGTTGTCGTAATATCGCTTTCTTTTTCATAAAACATTAGAACAGCAAATTTATTTTCCTCATCCACCAAAACTTGGTTAGAATTTACAATCTTCAAAGAGTCAATTTTTTCAGCTTCATTTTGTAAAATTGTTGAAAGATAAGGATAACCCTCATTTTTATTTGCACTCGCCTTCCAAACCGAATTAGAACCAAATGACAGTTTCCCATTATAATAACTTGCAAAATCATTTTGGAAAATATTTTTTCCATCTTTAAAATATTTTCCTGAACCATTTATGAATTTATAATATTGATTATCATCATCAACTTCAAATAAGTAACAATCTTTAATATCTTGGCTAGAAATTTCACCATCATTTTTCCACTGTTCATCGGTTAAATTCGCTGAATTTGTTTTTGCAAAGCAATTAAAGATTCTCCCACTATTTTCTCCAGCTAATGCGGAAATAGTTACACCAATTAAACAATCTAGATCATGATAATTATAGCAATATGAATTTGAAAGAACGGCATTAATAGCATTTTTACCTACCAAACCACCAACAATTGTGCCATTTAAAGATGCAACTGAATCATAAAATCTATAAAATTCTACCTGACATAGATTAATTTCTCCAAAATTTTCACCAGCGATACCACCAACAATACCATTGGAATTAATTTGCCCATAAAAACTACTTGATATGATTTGTCCATAATTTTGAGCCACAATTCCACCTGAAATAGAAGAATTGTCAGTTAATGTGCTTGGCTTAAATTCATTATCTTGTAAATATGTATCGATGACAACATTTTTAATTGTTCCATAATTAATATTAGCAACAAAACCACGACCAGAAACCTCACCTAATATAATCAAATCTTGCACAATAGCACTTGAGTTTAGCGTGTTAAAAATGGTTTTAGTAGTTGTAATAGTTTTTGGCGACTGCCCTTCCAAACAACCATAAAGTCCACCACTAAAATTTTCAATTTTCCAGCCATTTGATATTGTTACATCTTGCATCAAAGTATAATGAAGAGAGGTGTCTTTTATTTCATTTAAATCATTTATTCTAATTGAGGTTGTTCTAGATTTTCCATCTGCAACAATAATTCTAATTTTTTTAGCCACATCTAAGTTGTCATTCAAAATAGGCTGACCTTTTTCATCAGTTGTGTAAGCATCTTGTGGGGCAACAATCACATATCCAGAACCACCATTTTTTGCCCTGATTAATCCAGTATTTGCGTCTACAGAAATAAAGTCTGAAGAAGTTGAAAGGTCTGGAACTATACTAAAAACTAAATTTTTATTAAAAGCAGATAAATTTTCAACACTTGCATCAATCTTGAATGACGAATTTTTATTAAGTTCAAGATAAATACCTTCTTCTTCATCAACATTATTTAATCTAATGCCATTTACCCTTTCAGCATTTCTTGAAAGCACTCTAACAACAACATTTTTTTCCAATCCAAATTCATTAGCTTTAAAGATAAAATAACCGTCGTTACTATAATCACCTTTTTCATTTGTCAAAGTATTGGCAACAACAGAAAGGATACCAGTTTGTTCATCAAAGTTCCAAGAAAAATAATCTCCATTATTTCCAAGCCCGCTAGTGCTGCATACAATTTTGTTATACGTTGCCGGCAATTTATTTTCATTTACAAGAATTTTAACAGAGGTTTTTGACAAATTTTGGTTGAAGTAACCAACCGAATCAAGAGCAAACAAATCAATAGTTGAAACAGATGAAGTAAAAGAAACTATAGGATTATAAATTTCCACAAAGAAATATTTGGTAACAAATTTGTCGTTTACAAAAGTATAACTATATTCATCATCTTCCCTGACAAGTTCGCTTCCCTTGAGCACCACTTCAACCCATATCTTTCCTTCCTCCACTCCAGAAAGTTGGGAAAAGATTTGTAAGTTATTTAAATTTAAAAGATTTGTGAGTTCACTAAAATTACCAGTTGGAATTTGATTGTCAAAAGTTTCATATTCTAAATCATCACTCTTCTTCTCCATAAATTTATATGAAACTTCAAAGCTTGCGCCTTTAGCATCAAAACTTATATTTGAAGAGTTTCCATTAGTAATTGCAAGGGCAAACTCTGAACCCAAAACATTGTCATATTTCAAATAGCCAATCGAATCATTATTTTGTGGTGTTTGAGTAATGATTGTCACATCATCAGAAAGAGGAACAACAAGTTCTACAGGGGCAAATATTCTTCGACCATTTCCATATGAAATCTCAATTGAGCCCATCTGATTTTGTTTGGTTGCGTTTGATTTTAAATCAACTTTAAAAATTTGTCCAATCACTTTGTTTTCAGAATCTAGCACTTCTGAAACTTGAATGACATCACCAAAAGAAACACCTTCACCCTTAACAATAAAATTCTCTTTCTTTACATTTGCAGGCTCAACATAAAAGAAAATAGTTTCTGTTGTTTGTTTTGAATTATCAAGATAAAAATGTGGCTCATCTATCTGAACATTATCTCCAGCATAAAACTTAAGAGAATTTGCACCTTCGTACAAATTTAACATTAGTGTGCATTCAATCACATTTTCAGTTCCTGAATAAAAGTCGGCAGAAAAGGATGATGTAATTAAAAGTTCAACCTTTTCATTTGAAGATTTTTTAGCTCTTACATAGAAACCATTGTCACCCTCAATTATGTAGTGGTTGTTCTCATCTTTTTCCAACCTATTTCCATGATTGTCAAAAAGTTCTATTTTATCAAGATTTTCAGATGTTCCACTTAAATAAAGTGTTTTATATTTTTCCAACACAGTTGTTGGAAGTGTTTGCAATTCAACATACCTTCCATAAGCATTTACATAGTTTGTATAAACGTCCATCTCAACCACGCCTTTGTTTGAAATAGTTTGTCCATCAACAACTATGCTTTTTACTATGTCATAAGAAAAAATTTGTGTCTTAAATTCCTGTGTGGAATATAGATAATTATAACCATCATATTTCAAATCAAAATACAAATAGCAATCATCTCCAACCCTTGTTCCAGAAGTAATCAACACATCTAGTTTTATAGTATTGGCAGTTTTTGTGTAAGTTTTTTTAACAATAGTTGCAAGAGTGTCATTTGTCAGCCTTGGTTCTATTATTATTTCTTTGTCCGCATATGTAAGCTCTAAACTTACTAAAGCTTGTGCAAATCCCTCATCATTGTGAGCAAGATAGATTGATTCGCCGCTTTTTAAATCTATGGCATCTTGTGTTTGTTGATAAGAAAGTTTAAAATCATCACTTGTAAAATCAAACTTGGTCAAAACATCAAAATCAAGATTTAATGGAGCAATCTCTCTATTTGTGGAAGTGACAACAATGGATATAGTTTTTAAACTTTGTGGGATATCTTCATCAATTTCTAAATAATAATTATCATTTTCTTTTAAAAGCGCTATTCCATCTTGAGAATTCAATAAATTTAATTCAACATCTTTTTGTTTTGTATTTGAAGGATTAAAATTGACATATTTAGAAACATCAATTAAATTTTTTTCACCCTTAATAACATAGGGTTGAACTGCAAGTTTTTGTGTAAGACTCGTAACGGGTTGAACAACATCAACATGTATCTTTGTGGAAATATTATTTTCAAGAGTTTGAACTTTTACATCTAAAGAGCATTGAACCAAGCCCTTAATTTTAACTTCTGTTTTTCCATCACCCAAATAATTTGTTTCAACGATACTAACCTTGTTTGAATCTGGTGAAAAGAAAACTGAAGATAAAACCTTTTTACTTCCAGAAACCGTTGCAACAACTGAAACCGTATCATCTTGGGTTTCGCCAAGAAAAATTGTCACATTAGATTTATCAACAGTAAGTTTCATGTTTTTATAAGGGTCAGTGCAAGCAACCAATAAACTAGAAAAAGCAAAAAACATGGCAAATAAAATTACCATTAAAATTTTTGATTTTATCCCCTCAAAATTTTTTTTCATCATTCCTCCAAAATTCAAACACCTTTAATTTAGTGTAAAGAATAATTAAAAATATATACTCTCTAAAGAGAGTATAAATAAATTTAAAATTCAAGTCAAATTATTTGGATATAAATATAATAATATTTCTACAATAATTATTGCAAAATAAATATTTGAAATTAATATTTGACATTTTTTTATTTTCTTGTTATTTTCAAAAAAAAAGGAAAAAAATGAGAAAATTAGAAAGCAAAACACAAAAAGCAATAAATGACTTTAATTTAATTGAAGATGGAGATAAAATTGCAATAGGATTATCTGGTGGAAAGGATAGTTTAATATTATTAAAAATTTTATCAAATCTTAAAAAATATTATAAAAAAAAATTTGAAATAATAGCAGTAAGCGTAGATATTTCAAATGGAAAATTAGATTTTTCAAATATAAAAGAATTTTGCGAAAAAATTCAAGTTCCTTTTTATATAGCAAATTCAGATATTCAAAACATTGTTTTTAACATTAGAAATGAAAAAAATCCATGTTCGCTTTGCGCCAATCTCCGCAGAGGAATATTAAACAGTAAAGCAAAAGAATTAGGATGTAACAAGGTTGCCCTCGCCCACCATTATGACGATTTAATTGAAACCTTTTTTCTAAACATGTTGTTTGAAGGAAGACTTTCAACTTTTAAGCCAAAAACCTATCTTTCAAGGGTTGAAATCGAGGTTATTCGTCCCTTAATTTATATTTCTGAAAAAGAAATCATACTTTTTTCTAAAGATTTACCAATCTTAAAAAACCCTTGTCCTGCAAACCACAAAACCCAAAGAGAAAAAATGAAATCTTTAATTTTTGAAATGGAAAAATTTCAGCCTGAAATTAAAAAAAGAATTTTTAATATAATAAAAAATAGTATATTTTAATTTTGTTTTATTTATTTTAGCATTTGTTTATTAAAAAAAATAAAAAATTAAATATTTTTTAATTATTTTTAGTCATTGTTTTATATTTTTCTGCCGTAAATTTTCCACCTCTAATGTGTTTTTGTGAAAAATTATATTTTAATATTTTTTTTACTTTTAAATACATGAAAAAATTAATCTTTTTTAGTCTTTTTGACAAATCGTTATGAACCGTGCTTTTAGAAATATCAAATATTTGAGCACATTTTCTAACCGTGTCATGCGTTTTTATTACATGCCTTGCAAGTGTAAGTGTACGTTTTTTGATATAGTCTTCCATATCCACCTCTTGCTAAAATATATGTCGCAATGTGACAGAATATGTCTAATAAGATATCTTAAGCACACTTTGGATATTAAACACAAAATGTGATTAATTTGGTTATGAATTTTTATTTTTAGAACAACAACTCACTATTTATTTTTATTAATTTTTCAACTATTTTAAATCAGAAATCTGCCTAATAAAAAAATGCACCATAAAGAAACCTTTAAGATGCATTTTAAACTAACTTTTACGTTTTATAAACGTCTATCTTTCTAAGATATTATCACAGCTAAATAGAACTATAAAGTTATTCTTTTTTTAAACAGATTCCTAGTTCATCCAACTGTTTTTTATCCACCATATTTGGTGCTCCCATCATTAAATCTTGGGCATTTTTGTTTAGTGGAAAAGCAATAACATCACGTATTACATTAGTGTCAAGTAAAAGCATAACCACCCTATCAAAGCCAAAAGCAAGTCCAGCATGAGGAGGTGCTCCATAAGAAAAGGCATTGTATAAAGCTGGGAACTTTCCCTCTACAACTTCTTTAGAATATCCCGCCATTTCAAAAACTTTTAGCATTATGTCTGGCTCATGATTTCTCACCGCCCCACTAGCAAGTTCTATTCCATTGAGAACCAAATCATATTGATATGCAACAATTTCAAGAGGATCTTTTTTTAATACCGCCTCCATTCCGCCCTGAGGCATTGAGAAAGGATTATGTGAAAACTCAAGTTTATTCTCTTCATCATTCCACTCAAAAAATGGAAAATCAACTATCCAACAAAAATGGAACTTGTTTTTATCAA
This sequence comes from uncultured Clostridia bacterium, assembly GCA_937992055.1. Lineage (GTDB taxonomy): Bacteria > Bacillota > Clostridia > Christensenellales > UBA1242 > CAJKWP01. Next base: position 39,861 of record CALKLQ010000055.1, read on the forward strand.
TAAGTTGCAATCTCTCACCAAGTTCATTCCTAAGGCTTCCAGTCAATTTTATTGCCCTTTGCCTTTTTACATCAGCAATTAAAAATATAACATCATCTTTTTTTGCACTAGTCAAACTAAGAAGCTCTTGCTTTTCTTGTTCAGATAAAAACTTAACAACCGAACCAGAAAGCTCCTCTCCAACCTTTATATAAGCAAGTCCCTTACCCTCATTCTTAATTATAAATTTAGTTAAATCATCAAAAAAGCTTCGTGGTTTTTCACAAGCTTTTGCACAAATTGCAAAAATGTATGAGTTTTTAAAGGCATTAAATTCAGTTTTTTCAAAAACCCTTGTCACATCATGACATAAAAGTGGATTTCTTAAATCTGGCTTATCTGTACAATACTTTTGCATTGATTCCTTAAAGGTTATTCTTTCAAAAGGGGCTTTAGTTATCTCTTTGTCTGAGTTATTTTTCATAATGTTATAAAGAACATTTTCAACCACTTCAAAAACATCTTCCTGGGTAGCAAAAGCCATTTCCATATCCATTTGATAAAACTCGCCCGGACTTCTATCCGCCCTTGCATCCTCGTCCCTAAAGCATGGTGCAATTTGAAAATATTTATCAAAACCACTTATCATTAAGAGCTGTTTAAATTGCTGAGGAGCCTGAGGAAGAGCAAAAAAGTTTCCAGGATTTAATCTACTGGGAACAAGAAAATCTCTTGCTCCCTCTGGAGAAGATGAGGTTAGTATAGGAGTTTGGACCTCTGTAAACCCCTTATCATGCATCATACATCTAACCTGATGCAAAATTTTTGAGCGGACAACAATTCTTTCATGATTTTCCTGATTTCTTAGATCCAAAAATCTATACTTAAGCCTCAATTCCTCCCTTGTTGTCTGACTTTCATCGATTTCAAAAGGCAAAACATTTTTACAGGTAGATAAAACCTTTATTTTTTCAACATCAATTTCAATTTCACCGGTTTTCATCTTCAAGTTTTTACTCTGTCTTTCAATAACATTTCCTTCAACAGAAATCACACTTTCCCTAGTAATTCCCTCGATCATACTTTCATCTTTAAACAATGCTTGGGTAACACCGTAGTGATCTCTAATCGTAACAAAGGCAATTGAGCCCAATTTTCTAATTGCCCCAACCCAACCAGACAAAATCACATGTTTTCCAACATCATTAATTGTAAGTTCACCACAAGTGTGGGTCCTGTAACAATTTTTATGTGCCAATTCAAATTCTTCCATTTTTTCTCCTAATAAAATACATAATAAAATGATAGTATTAAAATGTTAAAAAGTCAAGTAATAATGAATTTTGCGACAACATGATTTTTCCTTGTGTTTTTTTAATAAGAAAGCTAAAATAAATTTAAAAAAGGAGGCTTAATGAATAATTTAGAAAATTTAAAAAACAAGGATATTGAAGTTTATAATGCAATAAAACAGGAACTTGCACGACAGCAAGATACTTTGGAACTAATTGCAAGCGAAAATTTTGTTTCTGAAGCTGTTTTAGAAACTGCTGGAAGTATTTTCACAAACAAATATGCAGAAGGCTATAGTGGAAAAAGATATTATGGCGGATGTAAAAATATTGACACGGTTGAAACGCTTGCAATTGAAAGATTAAAAAAGCTTTTTGGAGCGGAACATGCAAATGTTCAACCTCATAGTGGAGCAAACGCAAATATAGCAGTTTACTTTGCGCTTTTAAATGTTGGAGATACAATCATGGGCATGAATCTTTCTTGCGGAGGTCACCTAACCCATGGTAGTCCGGTCAACATTAGTGGAAAATATTTTAATATAATACCTTATGGAGTCGATGAAAACGGGTTTATTGATTATGAGGAAGTTAGAAAATTAGCACTAGAAAACAGACCAAAATTAATTGTTGCGGGAGCAAGCGCCTATCCAAGAGAGATAGACTTTAAAAAATTCAAAGAAATAGCAGATGAAATTGGAGCCTATCTCATGGTTGACATGGCTCACATCGCGGGTCTAGTTGCCGCAGGATTGCACCAAAGCCCAATCCCTTATGCCGATGTTGTAACAAGTACCACTCATAAGACCCTTCGTGGACCAAGAGGCGGAATAATATTATGTAAAGAAAAATATGCAAAACAAATTGACAAGGCGGTATTTCCAGGAACTCAAGGCGGACCTTTAGAACATATCATCGCGGCAAAAGCCGTGGCTTTTAAAGAGGCTTTGAGTGAGGACTTCAAATTATATCAAAAACAAATTGTTAAAAATGCCAAAGCCCTTTCTTTATCGCTTTTAAATAAAGGTTTTAAACTAGTTTCTGGCGGAACAGATAACCATCTTATTTTAATTGACCTTTCAGAATCAGAAATAACCGGAAAAGAATTTGAGCATATGTTGGAAGAGATTGGAATTACAACTAATAAAAATTCTATTCCAAATGAAAAGAGAAGTCCTTTTATCACCAGCGGAATCAGAATAGGGACCCCAAATATCACCACTCGCGGAATGAAAGAAACTGACATGGAAGAAATAGCGGATATAATGTTTGAAGTATTTAATGGAAATAAAGATATAGAAACTTTAAAACAACGGGTGTCCATACTTTGCAGAAAATATCCCATTTATAAAGATTTATTTTAAAAATTAATTAAATTATAAAATCATAATTTATTTAATTAAATCTAACATAAAATATAAAAATGCAAAAATAATTAAATTTTTGCATTTTTTTAAATTAATAATATAAAATATTTCAATTTTTCATTTCAAATTCCAACTCTTCTTCGTCCTCTAAATTATAATCTTTCACAACACCATGTTCTATTGGCGCCCAGGTAACCTCTTTATTAAATGCCGCTTTAAAAGCATGCGAAAGATAAAGCATTGCAAAATAAGGATTTAAAAGTATTATTTTAACAGAATTCAAAACTCCAAATTTCATTTTTTTCTTTTCAACAACAATTTGCAAAAAGGTGTAAAAACACAAAAACAAATATGTTATTAAAAATACCAACAAAAAGCATTTAAAAGAATAAGCCACATAAGAAGCACGTGTAATAAGTCCATATATAGAAATAGAAATCATAGCAATACTATAACAAATTATTGAGGCTATTGCGATAATATTAGGCACTACACCTAAAACAATATCCATTTTACCCGCTTTATTTTCATCTTTAGAAAATATTTTTTTTGCAATGTCACCAGCATAAAGTTTTCTGCTTTGCATAAAACCCTTAATCCATCTTACCCTTTGTTTATTTAAAGTTTTTAAGTTGGTAGGTTGTTCGTCATAAAACATGGCTGAAGGCACATATTCAGAGCGAATATTATTCAAACAACAATATAGCGAAAGTTCATAATCTTCAGTTAGAGTATGAAATGGCCAACCTTTAAAGCTTTCAATGATTTGACCATCTAAAAAAAGTCCGGTACCACTTACTATTATATTTTTTGTAAGTTTTGTTCTAGCCTTATTTTGAAATGTATTAATTCCAGAAAAGGTAAGAGCGGAGCAATCTGCGACCCAATTTCCAGGTTGATTTAATGTGTTTCTATACCCCATTCCAAGACGAACCCCGTTTTGAAAAGCCTTGTTCATTTCTTCAATAAAGTTATCACATAACACATTATCCGCATCTAAAATCATATAAGCATCGTAAGATTTTCCTTTTTTAATTATGTCTTTTACTGCTTCATCCAAAGCAAAACCTTTGCCAACATTTTCCAAATGTTGTCTTACAAAAACATTGTAACCAAAACTTTTTACAATCTGAACCGTTTTATCATTTTCATCTTCAACAATAATATATGGGTCAATCAATTTGGAAGGATAACCTTGCTTTTTAATCGAGTCTAAAAGTCTTTTAATCACCTTACTTTCATTTCTTGCAGCAATTAAAATTGCAAATTTGGCTCTTTTATTGGTTTGTGGCTGCACAATGTCTTTTGCAAATCCAAAACAGACATATATCACCCTATAAAACCCAACCAAAAACAAAAGCAAAAGTGCTCCTAACATAATTTTGTTTACAATTTCAATTGCAACCATTCTTATCTCCAAAAATGTAAAACTTCATGTGAAGTATTTTCCATTTAAGTATAATTTATAATAAATTTTAAGTCAACGACATTTATCGACAAATTTATTTTTTTAACAAGGACCAATTCAATATTTAAAATTCATTTAATAATTTTTATCAAGTTTTTAAACTAAGTTTTCAACAAAAAAAATTTCAAAACAGATTTTTAATCAATTTTGAAATTTTTATCATTGTTTATTTAAAAATCACAATTTCCTGGAGTTCTGAAATATGGAAGCACATCTCTAATATTATCCACTCCAGTAACAAGCATAATGAGCCTTTCAAATCCCATACCAAATCCAGAGTGAAAGCATCCGCCATATCTTCTAAGGTCTTTATACCAATTTATTGTTTGAGGGATGTGGCAAGCCTTCATTCTTTCTTCAAGAAGATCTAATCTAACCTCTCTCTCACTTCCACCCATAAGTTCTCCGCTATTTGGAACAATCAAGTCAACAGCCGCCACGGTTTTATTGTCATCATTGAGTTTCATATAAAATGCCTTTGCTTCTTTTGGCCAATCTTTAATAAAAACTGGAGATTTAAAATGCTTTTCTGTTAAAAATTTTTCATGTTCTCTTCCGATATCCTCACCATATGCCGCTTTTAATTTAAATTCATCATTATGCTTTTCTAAAATTTCCACCGCTTGTTTATAACTTATTACTGGGAAGTTGCCTTTTTCAATGTTGTTTAATCTTTCCATAAGACCATTACTTATAAACTTATCAAAAAACTCAAGTTCCTCTTTTGCGGTTGTTTTAATCTCTTTAATTATATTAACTAAAAAGTCTTCCTCTATTTTAATCAATTCATCCAAATGACAAAAAGCTATTTCTGGCTCTATCATCCAAAATTCAGCCGCATGGGTTTTAGTATTTGAATTTTCTGCTCTAAAAGTTGGACCAAAAGTATAAATCTTTTTAAATGCCATTGCGAACGTTTCGCCCTCGAGTTGACCTGTTACAGCTAAAAACGCTTTTTTGCCAAAAAAGTCATCGTTATAATTTAATTGTTCATTCCCTTTTTTATCATTTAATAATGTGGTAACTTGAAAAGTATTTCCAGCGCCTTCACCATCATTTGCGGTTAGTATTGGAGTGTGAACATAAGTATATCCTCTTGAATTAAAATAATTGTGAATAGCATAAGCAAGTTTACTTCTAACCTTAAAAATTGCCTGATATAAATTTGTTCTCATTCTAAGATGAGCCACCTCTCTTAAAAATTCAGTGGTATGTCTTTTGGGTTGTATAGGAAAATCTTCATCACAATCTGCAACCAACTCCACTTGTTTTGCCAAAAGTTCCATTTTGCTTTTATCATTAAAAGCATGCTCAAGTTTGCCACTTACACAAATAGCACTTCCCACCTTAATATTTTGAACTTCATCAAAATTTTTAGTTTTTAAATCATAAACAACTTGCAAAACTCCAAATTTTGTTCCATCATATAAATCAATAAAACCCATCTCTTTTTGTTTTCTGTGGTTTCTAACCCATCCACAAACAGAAATTTCGCTATCAATAAGCTTTTCTGAAATATCTTTTAAGTCTATCATTTTTAGCTCCTTTAAATTTATTCTTATAAACTTATATGTACAAATAACTCTATTAAGTTTTCACAATAAAAATTTTTGAATACACATATAGTAATTTAATTACATATTAATATAGGTATTTAAACACTTTAAAATTATTTTGTCAATTATTTGTCATAAACACTTGCAAATTAACTTATGTTATGTTAATATTTAAAAGCACAAAATGCCGAAGTGGTGGAATGGCAGACGCGTCGGACTCAAAATCCGATGTTGGCAACAACGTGCGGGTTCAAGTCCCGCCTTCGGCACCAAGCACTAAATCGCTGAATGTTAGATAAATTCTGATGTTCAGTATTTTTTTTATTTAGCATCTTTTTCCTTGTAACATTTACCTCATCAAATATAATTTAGCTAATATTGCTAATCCTTTTTCTTTTTCAGATTTTATAATTTCTCCTTTACTTATCATTCGGTTTAATGCTTTGTCGATTAGTAAAGCATCTTGTTTGTTTATATCACTTCTGCCCAAAATTGCAGAAATTGGTACATTATTAACTTCTTCATTATTAAAGGATAGTTCTTTTAACTTATCAACATTTTCCTTTACTAATTTTACCATTGCAAGAAAAGTTGTTGATGGATTTTTGATATTTAAACACTTTGAAATAGTAGTTGTAATTTCCAAATAATTATCATAATCTCTCATACTTGCTAAAATATGATTATTGTTTAGTAAATCTGAAATATTTTTAAAAGTTTCTTTGATATATTTTATCTCTTCAGGAAGAAATAACAAACTCATTGCTTGATATGTTAGATTTGGAACTTTAAAATCTTTTTCAACTTCTTTGCAAAAATTAACAAATTCATCGGTCAAGCCAGAATATTCTTTGAATTCTAAGCTTTCTAGTTCTCCATACAATCTTCTTAATAATTCTTCATCATCTTGTCCAGAAATAGAATTATGGCTCAACTGAATTGCTAATGCTTGCTCTTTCGATAATCTATCTTTGCATAACATAACTTCAATTTCTTCAAGTCCAGCATCAATAGATGCTATAACTCTATGATTACCAGATAAAACTTCTATTTCTTTATTTTTATTGTAAAAACAAAACGGAACAGAAGTTAGTTGTCCATCTTTTTTAATATTGGCAACTAATTTTTGATATTCTTCTGGTTTCATATATCTCGCATTTACTTCAAGTAATTTAATATCTTTGGGATTTATTTTTATAATTTCTGTTTCCATAACTCCAATCCTTCCTTTAATCTCCATTTTCCCAATCGTGATACATAAGTTAAATTATAACTTCCATCTTGCATTTGATTTCTATCTTGTAAAGTGAATAAATCTCTATATTTTACAGATGACATATTTTTAGTGAATACATTAGTAAAGACTGTTTTAATTTCTCTATTTGATAATCTTTCTGCTAACAATTTAACTTCTTTGCTTAAGACACAATACAAAACGAGCTTGCTCAATTTTTTTATATTTGAATTAGAGAAGTCTGATAATAAATAAATACAAGGTTGTTCTATCTCTTTTGGTGGCTTATTTCTGTAATCAGTTGTTAAACCAAAAACTCCAAATAATTTATTATTAGAAAATACTCCATAACAGGCTTTTGGAATTCCTAAATAGTGTATTTGTTTACTTAAATATTTTTGTCTTAAAGAATTAAATTGTGTTAAAGTCAATTGTTTAATTTCAACTCTTTCTATATTTTCATCTTCAATAATGTTAAACGATTTTTGAATTATGATTGAATTCGTCTTGTTTGATATTAGTTTTGATTTTATATTGATGTTAGAGTATATATTTAAATTTTTAGACTTTAAAATTTGATTTTGCTTTGTGAATGTTAAATCATTTTTAGATATAATAACAAAAGTAATATTTAAATCATACATTAGCTCAATTAATTTATCTTTTACAAAATTATGACTTCTGTTATCTACAATTAACAAATCTTTATCAGATATATATTTTATAAATTCTTCCAATTTAACATCTTTAAACTCTTTTATTTGTAAAGGTATTATGTTGATTTGACTTTTAATTTCACTTATTAACTTGTTTTTATTTTTAACAACATTATTATAAATCCTAACATTGTGTTCGTTGTTTTCCCTTGGTTTATAATTCTTATAAATTACTGACATTGCAAGTTTTTCAATTTCGCTTATTTCACAATTTGTATCTAATTTAAAATCCTTATAAATTTCTTCACTTAATTTTAAATCAGAATTATAACTGAAATATTTACCAATTAAAACATTGCAAAAATCATCATCGCCACCAATAATTGGTGACGATGTTCGATTATATATTAACTTTTCTAATTCTAAATTTTCTGACCCATAAACATAAATTTGTTTATATTCTTTTTGTTTAATTATATCAAAAATGTAATTGTTCACTATTGTTTTTGTTCTCATTTTCTAATTCTTCTACTTTTATTCCTAAATTATCTTCAAACCATTTTGCCACAATTCTTCTGTGACAAAAAGTTTTTCCTTGTTTAATATCTGACCATTTTTCGTAACATAATAAAACAGCATTATCTCCAAGTTCCTGATATACTTCTTGTGGATTAAGTATGTTTAAAACATTTTCATAATACAACTTTGTATAAAATTCTTCATCTTCTATTTTAATAATTTCAGCTGGTGGAGCGAGCAATTTAAACTCTTCACCTTTCCAAAACCTATTAAATCTTGCAATAGACACAAATTTGTATCCTTTATCTTTAGGATAACTTTTAATTTGTCCAAAATAACCTGTAAACATAAAGCACCTCTTATTTTTCTTCAAACATTTTTTAATGTTTTTAAACGGCCATTGCGTGGCTCTGGCTTTCCAAAGTAGTCCTCACCCTTTTTTTGCAAAGTGTGAGGCGCATAACAATATTTGCATCTATGACTGCATCCTATATAAATATTAAGTGCATAAGGACTATATTCTCTTGCCATTCCACATGGCATGAAGATAAATCAAATTTTACATATCAATTTGAAAACGATTATAAAATTTCAACATTTGTTGCTGTCACATAAATTGTGGTATCCTGATCATCATCAAGAATGATTTCAATCATATTTCTCTGCCCTTTTACTTTCCAAATATTTAAAATATATTCGTCAATTTTGTTTAAAGGCTTTGAACATTTAACATCTCTCACTTTAGAAAATTTTATCTCAATAGTTTTTTGCTGTTCATCAAAGTAAGGACTTGCTTCAAGTCTAAAACTAAACTCTTTTTCTTTTTCATTGTAATAAAGATTACTAATTTTACTATCATGAAAATTATAATTTTTAACAAAAATATTTAATGTCATTTTACTCCTATTGCCAATAAACTTTACTATATATCACTAACAATAAAATTTTTACAAAAGAACTCAATAAAAAACCAATCTGAAACATGTTTATCACGTCTTTTTTAACCCAATTATCTAATCCAAATAACACACTGAATTTTTTACTTGATTAATATACTTTATTTTCAAAAAATCAATTGAATTTTCATCTTTAATAATATGTTCATATCTGCATAAGACAACAGTTGTGAAACATCATTGAATTCAATTATGTATCCCTTTAAATTTTTGTTATCTTTTTCTAGTTCTTCAATTTGCCACTCGCAATATTCAAAATAAATTCTTAAATGATTTTCTTTTTTAACAAATTTAATATCTTTTATAATTTCATCGTGTAAGAAGTAACTTCTTTCAAATTCTTTTATGGCATTTGTGCTCCTAATTTTTTATTTGATAGCTCAACTTTTTACTGACAATATATGTTGAATTAACTTTCTTTAAATTTAAATCGTCCTCAATGTTATCAACATCCTTGACAAAAACAAAACTATTATTTTTTAGATATATATTTCCTCCAAAAATTAAGCTATCAAAATTTTTTAAAACTGGTTTTATTACAGCTTTTGAAATAAGCTCAAACTTTAGTTTAATGGTTCCACACCAACATCCCTCTATCACCATAATAATTTCTGCTTTGTCATCACTTGGATGTGTCCAGCCATTTGAAGAATAAGAGCCTGAAACATAGTTTATTGACTTTATCACACCATCGTGAAAATAGCCTGCTTCATCAAGAAAACTCTTTAATTCTTCTTTATTGTTTATATTTGTATACATATTTTTCTCCAAATTCATTCTAATGCTTATTTTAAAATCATCTATTCAATATCTTATGATAATGGACCTTTCCTCTCCATCCTAGCATAAATTTTTTAATTGGATATTTCATCAAATAAGCTTATTTGTTCGCTTGGCTTTATTCTCACAACATATTCATCTGGATTTTTTTCTTGTGGAGTGAGAACAACATTTGGAGCGAGTTTACGCAGACAAAACTTATAATATACTTGCTTGCCAGTTGGACGAAGCAAATCTACACAATCTTGCAAATATTTTGCCCAGTCTTGCCACTTATCTTCACGTTTATAGTTATTTATTTTTCCAATCTTATAATGATCAACGCAGTCCAATTCAAGTGTCCTGCGAATAAGACCCAAACTTTCTTCTGGTTCAATTGTCGGCTCAAAACTTGCAAAAGTCTTTATTCCATGGTCATGCAATATTTTCAATGTTTCTAATCTATCTTGTGGCAAACTCGCATTTGGCTCCCAAAGTTTGCTTTTTTCTTCATCCAAAAATGTCAGTGTTGTGCCAATTGTAATACGGTCACCAAACTCTTTAAAAACATCCAAATCCCGCAGCATTTTCTTGCCACCCTTGGAAAGTATAGCAACAGGCACGTTAAATGAGTTCAGCATTTTCAAAACTTCTCTAACCGTCTGTCCATCATCTGCACTATCACAATAACAGTCACCAACAAAAGATAAAAGCACTTGCTCGGTGTATGTATTTTTTTTCAAGTCTTTTTCTAAAATTTTCAAAATATTTTTGCGTGGCTCTGGCTTTCCAAAGTAGTCCTCACCCTTTTTTTGCAAAGTGTGAGGCGCATAACAATATTTGCATCTATGACTGCATCCTATATAAATATTAAGTGCATAAGGACTATATTCTCTTGCCATTCCACATGGCCTGTAAATAACACTCATGCGAATATTATAGCATAAAAGGCCATAATTTTTATTAATATAATACATCAAATTTAATATTTTTATAATCAAACTGCAATTCATCGTAGTCATCATTATCCAAAATGATATAAGCATTATATTTGTTTATTTTTAAATCCAAAACAAATTGGTTATAAATGAGAGGCATTACTTTCCTTAGGACATTGATTTCCGTACTTTGTCTAAATATTCATCCCATCTACCTGTCGAATTTGGATTCTCCGCGTGATAATGATCAGTTCCACTTATAGCAATTAGCTAGTTTTTTATTTAAGTTTTTCGATTTCTTCTTTGCTTAGTTTTTCCCATTTTATTGGGAAATTGTGATAATTCAAGAATATCGTTTGATTTTTTCTCCACTTACATTTTTCTGTTTTATTTTTTACCTTTAAAATTTTGAAGTAAAACTCATAATATTCTTCATAATCTGGATCATTTAATTCTAAATCATTATCTGAATCACCGTATCCCTCAAACTCGACATACAAAATTGTTCCATCTTTGAATTCAAGTTGCTGATACTTTGGCCACTTCCCTAAAGCGCCTAGAAATTCTATATAATAGCCGATTATATTACCTTCATACGGATTCCACCAAATCGCCTTTTCCCCATTATCGTAAATCCACTCATTTTTTTTATTTAACCTCATAGTTCTCTCCTTTAATTAAGATCCCATCCATTTGGAGGTGCGGGAACAACATGATATCAATAACTGCCTTCATGAAATCATTTTGCAAAGTGTGGGCGCATGACAATATCTGCATCTATGACTGCATTCTATATTAATATTAAGCCCATAAGAACTAAATTCTCTCGCCATGCCACATGGCATGAAGATAAATCAAATTTCACATATCAATTTGAAAACGATTATAAAATTTCAACATTTGTTGCTGTCACATAAATTGTTGTACATTCATCATCATCAAAAATTATTTCAATCATATTTGCTTGACCTTTTACATTCCAAATATTCAAAATAAAATCATCAAGATCTGTAAGTTCCTTTTTGCATTTTATATCTATTACGTTATAAAATTTTATAATATAGCATTTGCTTGTTTCAAATCCAGAAACTTGGTTTGTAAATAATGTAAAAGTTAGTTCATTATCCTTTTTATTAAAAATAAAATTATTTGCTCTACAATCATGAAAATTATTCTCTTTAACAAATTTTCTTAGTTTCATTTTTTATCTCCTTTTAAGCCTAATAAATTTAATAGTTCTTCTAATGTAAGAGCACTTCAGGGCTATGCCTAGGTGCTGGATTTCCATTTTTATCTAAATAATAATCATTATTGCCGGTTTTATTTGGATTTGTCATGTGATAATGTTCAGGATCACCATTTCTTGCAGGATCCTTTCGAAATATTCGATTTGTTTTGTTGTCTCTATACTCTCTATGTCCATGCTCTCTTTGCCCTGGTCTTGACGTATCGCTAAATCTGCTTCCGCGAAAAGATCCACCACCGCCACCGCCAAAAAGTTATATATTAAATTTACTCATACTCCCTCCTCTAATCGTTCCACTTTTTGTGATTACAGGGGGATATTTTTAATACTTATCTTTCTCCTTTTGACATATTATCTATATAAAATTTGTAATAGTGAGAATCTATATATGTTATTTTATCAAGTTGAAATGAAACTTTATCTGATTTAAATTTAATTGAATTTGTGGTTTCAATCCATCCAGCTTCAACGTCGTCAAAAGTTGTTATTATTGTTACTTCCCCGTTATTTTCTTTCAACGAAACAATTTCCCATTGATCATTATCAATATTTTTACCATAATATTCATTTACATTAAAAAATTTTATTATTAAATCCAAATCATTTTTGCTGGATATTGAAATTTTTTTATTTTGAATCCAATTGTGAAAAAATATATGCATAGTTAATACTTTATCTTCGTTGTTGTATTGTAATCCGTAATTAGTTGACATTTCAAAATTTACATTATTCACATAAGACGAATCTTTCTTAAGAATATATTCTTTATCATCGTACAATAATTCAATATTGGGAAAATTTTGCTCGTTGAATTGCAACAAATCGCTCTTTCTCAATTTTGAATTTTTATTTTTCTTTAAAACTTTTAAAACCCTAAAACCAACATAAAATTTTTCTTTAAACACAAAAATTCTTTCAAAAATTGCATGCACAATTTCATTATTATTTACAATAACATAAATAAATTTAAAGTTTTTGTCATTTTTTTCTTTTCTACAAATAAAATTATAAATTTTAGAATTTTTATCTAGTTTATTAATTTCTTTTAAAGTTAAATCTTTTATAATCATTTTTTCGACCCTCCATATAAATGTGATCCTTTTGAATTTTTTTCTGTAGGATGTCCATATCTATCTAAATAAAAATCTTTATCGTTTTTACTATTAGGATTTCTCCAATGATAATGATCTTTGCCTTTGTTTCCTGATAGACCTTGTCGCCCTTTATGAAATTCTACTTTATCTCCAGTTTTAGGATTATGATATTCCTTTACGTGTGGTGGTTTTCTTGGGTCTGTCACATCTCTCCAACCATTCCGTTCTAAATCTCGCGGGTTTTTGGGTAAACTATTGTAACTGTATTTAGTATACATGCCACTTGAACCACCGCCACCGCCAAAAAGTTGTAAGTTAAATTTAAACATAATTCCTCCTAAAATCGTTCCACTCATTGTGATTGTAAGGGAATATTTTTAAATTTCCACCCATTTTTGGAAATGGTTTATCATAACATATGATAGCACTTGGTTTTACAATTTCCAACATTTTGTTATATCCTTTCATAAATTCCTCTTCAATTTTTTGCTTCCCAAAAGTTGCGACTGCAACAACACTTCCTTCTTCTACACCATCAAAACAAAATTCAAAGCTTTTTTCATCACTCCACTCAATCGTTGGAATAACCCTCAACCCTAAACTTTGCCAATATGCTCCACACCAACGATTTTTGAAAGTGTTTTTTATTTGCAAAGAAATTGACATATCTGTATACAAACTATAATCTGGCGTTAATAGGCAATAATATTGTTTTAATTTGTTAACTGCCAAATCTGGGTGTGAATACACATAATCAAATTTGTAGTCATATGTAAAAAATTGTATTGTTTTATCCATATTTTTAAAGTCGTTATATTTTGTGTTTGAAAAGTTCATTAGTTTAATTTTTTCCAAATTAATGTCTTGCTTTTTGACAAGTGGCATTTGATATTTCCCAACCATTTCAAACTCATTTCTTGCAAGTTTTTGCTTATGTCTTGCAAGATAATCTCTAAAACTATCATTATCTATATTTAAATTTTCAAGTTTAGCGGTATTAACACCAAAACTTTCAAAATTGAAATTTTGCAGTTTTTTCAACTCTTGCAATAAAATGCCATCATCAAATCCCGTTTCCAAATTTACTGCGTTATGGGCAATCACATATGCTTGACGCTCTTCATCTGTCAAATGGTCAAGACGTACACATGGCAGTTTTTTAAGCCCCAACAATTTTGCGGCTTCAACTCTGCCATTTCCTTCCAAAACAACATTATCTTCGCCAGCTATGCCTAGTGGGTCATTAAAGCCAAATTCTTCAATTGAATTTGCAATGTGTCGTATCTGTTCTTTAGTATGAATTTTAGAGTTGTTTTCAAAATGCGTCAGTTCTGAAATATCTACATAATCAATTTTTAAATCTTCTTTCATCTTTTTCTCCTTATTTCTGGCGTAAGCCTTAAATCTTTTAAAATCTTTTCCAGATGTTTGTTGCAATCTAATAAAATTTTGTAGTGTTCATTTTCTTTAACAACAACTTTTGGAGTTTTCCCATCATTTGAAATTCCTGTAACAATTCTAATGTATCTTTCAGGATTTTCATTCCATTTTTTCCAAGCCCTATCTCGCATAACTTTTAATTGACAATATTGCCAAATCAATTCAACATCAGACTCAGTTAGACAGTATTTAATACTTTTCTGTAATTGATTTACAATGCTTTTATAAACAATTTTTTCTTCGTCGGATAAATATTCCGGAACCTTCAAAATTTCATTATTCTGATTAATTCTTTCTTGTTCATATTTTTGCCACTGTAGATTCATCTCTTCTTTTCGTGTCTTTTCTTTCTTTTCATATTCTTCATCAAAAAACATTTTTTCTCCTTTTATAATACAAAAGGTTGAAAAGACAATTCGTCTTCTCAACCTTAATTTTATTTTATCTTATCATACAAATCATCAAAACTGCAAGAAAGTATGCCAACTTTTAATTTAACTAATCATTTTCTGACTTTTATAAATTTAAATATAACTCTACTGTAATTTCTAAATATTGTATATCAAAAGCAATTCATTAATAAACAAGGAAAATTAAATTAATCTATCTAAATTTAAGTTAGTTCGATATTTTGTTTATTATTCATATTCATTGCAATCAATTTTTTAATTCTTTTACTTTTCCGTTTTTTATAGAATATAATTCGCCATAATATTCAACATTGTTATTATCTAATAATATATATGAGCCGTTTGTCATACCAATAAATTCTTTTTCTTTTGAAAGTGGTAAAACATAATCATTTATTACATCAATTTCCTCACAAGCAATTTGATATGTTTTTGTTTTGCCATCAAAATGTGGAATAATAATTTTACTAAAAAATCCCAAACCCTCAAGCCATCTAGGTTGGTCCAAATCACTATTTTCTTCAGGAAAATTAGCTACAGTCTTACACAAATTCATTGTACCAGCTGAAATACTAATCACTAAGCCTTTAAAATTTGTTAAAATTTCTTTCAAATGAATATGCTTAAAAAATTCAAGTTCGCACAAACATTTCCCACCACTTAAAATAATTAGATCTGCATCTTGCAATATTTCTTTTGCAAAATTAAGATTTCTGCTGTCTAGTAAAATATTCTCTTTAAAGTGCAACCCTGTTTTATGAAAACTTTCACTCATCGACACAAATTTAATTTCATTTTCATCGAAGTTGTTAGGATCATTTGAAACATAAACAAACTTGTCATATTTTTTTATAAATTTCTTTATATTAGTCAGAATTTTATTTTTGTCTTCTATTGGAATAGAATGTCTTATATTATTTTCATCTTTATAATTTGTTTCTAATTGGCTTGTCAATATAAATGCCATTTTTAATCTCCCATTTACATTTGTTTAGAAATTTTTAGTAGTTTATCTTTGTTTGCTTGGTTATAAAGTTCTTTTGTTTCAAAGTGCATAGCCACTAATTTTGAGGTATTTTCAAACTTTTTAATTTGCTCATAATCAATATGTGATTTAGGATAATTAGATATTTCAACATATATTTTTTTATAATTTTTATCATTATTTATTTTTTTAATATAATCCAAATCACGAGTATCACCACTATAATAATATTTGCCTTGCTCATCTTGAAATTCCACGCCAAAACACTCCAAATCAGGTGTGTGCAGAGTTTTCTTTGCTTTTATTATAATATTTTCAAATTTAATTTTGTTTGATGTGCTAAATTTATAATATTTTTTGTCTATGCCCATCATTTGAAGAAGTTTGTTTAAATGATTTATAAATGTTTTGCTATTAGCTAAAATTATCGGTGTTTTCTTAAAAACAATGCCGCATTGCCAAATCAGTGCGCCCAATCCAGATATATGGTCAGCATGGGTATGGGTTATCACAATATAAATATTGTTTGTCTTATCACTCAACACTTTATTTTTTAACAATTTTTGCACGCAATTATAATTAGGGTCAATGACAACAAAATTATTTTTTTCTATAAGCGCAGCACAATTAGGATAAAAATCTGAGTTTAAAGCTCCCCCAATTCCATAAAAAACCAAATCTTTCATAACTCTCAGCCCCTTCTTTATTATATATTACACAAAAAAAGCACATTATATCAAATATTTTAAACCTTTAATCATTTCAAAATTATTATTTCATTTTTCTCTATTAAATGCTAACAAAAAGCAGAGTTTGAATATCAAAAATGTGTATTGACTCAGTTTTCTTAATATGATATAATTTATGTATATAATTTAAAAAATGGAGATAATAATGACAAATAAAAGTATGAACGATGACACTGCTAGAGTTGCCGAAGGCCTAAAAAAGTATAAAAACGAAAAGGTTACAATTCTTGTTAAGGATAATCATGTCGAAAACAAATCAAGTATCTTAGAAGACGACACTGCTAGAGTTGCCGAAGGTTTAAAAAAATACAAAAATGAAAAGGTTACTCTTCTTATTAATGATAACACCCCTACTTTATAATCTTTCCCCGCTTGCAAAAATGCAAGTGGTTTTTTTATGCTATAAAAATATAAAACTTTGCCTATTAAATTACGTTATCGCGGAAAACTTATTCAAGCTTATTTAATAAAAAGATTTGAGCACATAAAATACTAAAACAACAATTAAGCACTCAAACTTTTAGTTTATGAGAAAAATCTTGAAAAAAAACACCTTTGCAAAAGTTTCATAATGAAATCAATTGCAATGGTGTTTTTAAATTTAATAATTCTTATAAATTGTTCTCCATTCCCTTTTGTGCGTTTAAATTACGCGAAAAACTTCTGCAAACATTTTTCAAGATTTCTTGTGCCCTTTCTTCTGAAAGGTCAGAACTAACTTTTTCAATCATTTCTGCAAAATTAGAAAGTTGTTCTTCATCTAGTTTTACCCCTCTTAATTCACCACATAGATGATGAGGTTTTCTATAACGATTGTTTCTTCTAACTTTGTTAACAAAAAATCCATGTTCAACCAACTTGTTTATCAAGATTTCACGAACAGCAAATTTTGTGGTTGGAATGGTTTTTAATTTATTTCCAACTTTTTTAACTAGAACAAAATTTGGCAATTTAGATGTTTCTAATTCAATTATATCTCCATAAACATCTTTTTTTGCGTGAACAACATTATATACCTTCACAATTCTTAAATCTTCAACTTTAGTCACTTTCTTCTCCTTTTTTGCTTTTGTAATGCAAAGCATATAATTTTAAACAACTTTATTTAAAATGTCAATATCAATACTAAAAGTAACTTTTTATATTAATTAAATTAAAAAAATTTCATTTAAAACTAAATTTATAGTTTAATAAACTATCTTTAAAAAACAATTAAAAAGAACCTTAAAAATAAATATTTCAAAGATTAATAAAAAATTGTCAAAAGCTCCATTAACAAATTAAATTTAAATTTCATGTAGCTTTACATTTAGCAATTCATTTTTTATTTTTTTAAGTTTATCAGAAAGATTTACCACATAAGTATGTGGGTTTACTAATCTCAACGCCTCTTCCCACAGGGTATTAAGTTCAGATTGAACCTTTTGGCGGGTTTGAGAAATACTTGGAATTTTATATATAATCTCTCCATTTTCCATCATTTTCTTGCGCAAATTGATTACTTTATAATCCTCAACATCTTTTGTTACCCAACTGTTATCTGGATGAGTTAAAGTGAGTTTACCTTTAGGCAATTCTTCATCGTAAACGCAAAGTAAATCATTTATAAGTTTTCCATCTCTATTGTAAATACGATAAATCTTTTTAAAATGTGGATTGGTTATCTTTTCAACATTGTCAGAAATTTTTATTTTTGGAACAATCTCATTGTTTTTTTCAATTGCAACAAGTTTATAAACTCCACCAAAAACTGGATTAGATTTACTTGTAATCAGATTTTCGCCCACTCCAAAGCTATCAATTGGAGCATTTTGCTCTATTAATGATGCAATAACATATTCATCTAAAGAGTTTGAAGTTACAATTTTTGTATCTTTCAAGCCTGCTTCATCCAACATTTTTCTTGACACCTTAGACAAATATGCCAAATCTCCACTATCGATTCTAATTCCAGCAAGTGTCTTGTTTTTTGGTTTTAGAACCTCGTTGTTAACCTTTATAGCATTTGGGATTCCACTATTTAAAGTATTATAAGTATCAACCAAAAAGGTACTTGAGTTAGGAAAGCTTTCCGCATATGCTTTAAAAGCCTCATACTCGCTATCAAAACTTTGAATAAAGCTATGACCCATTGTGCCTAAAACGGGCACATTATATTTTTTTCCTGTTTGGGTACATGCTGTGCCGTTTGCACCAGCTATGTATGCCGCCAAAGCCCCGTCTACAGCGGCAGATTCTCCTTGTGCTCTTCTGCTTCCAAATTCCATAACAGTTCTACCTTTAGCACTTCTAACAATTCTACTTGCCTTGGTCGTTATCAAACTATTATGATTAAAAAATATCAAAAGCGCGGTTTCAACAAGTTGAGCTTCAAGAAGGGGCGCCTTAATAGTAATCACTGGCTCATTTGGAAAAACTATGGTCCCATCTTCAACCGCCCACATGTCACCTGTGAATTTTATATTTTTTAATCTCTTTAAATAAGCTTCACTAAACAAATTTAAACTTTTCAAATAATCAATATCACTTTCAGAAAAGTGAAATTGTGACAAATATTCAACACATTTATTTACCCCATTAGCAATTACAAAACTGCCACCATCAGGCACTTTTCTAAAAAACAAATCAAAATATGCGATATTATTATCAATTTTTTTATCAAAATATCCCTGTCCCATTGTTAACTCGTAAAAATCCATTACTAAATTATTAAATTCTTCCATATCATACTCCTATTTTTTTGTTTTTGAAAGCGACAATTATCTTATTTGCATTCAGTTATTACTCGCTTATTTAATATTTTTTCAATATCCTCTCTTGCTTCCGGCATAATAAATTTTTTATATTTTTCATATTCTTGTCGTATGTTTGTTCCGTGGACATTAATTGCATCTCTATCTATTGGGACAAACGTACACTGCGGAAAAAATTTATTAAGTTCCCTATAGCTTTCATCTGCATATTTGTAATTAACCTCATATGGAACGCTTTTCCAAAATAATTTTGCGTAATCACTCATAAAATCTTTTGAGTTAACAATCTTTGACTCATCTATCAGTGCAAAATGGATTTTTTTATTGTTTTTATAATGTCTTTTAAACCAATTGAGCCTTTGATTTGAATTGAAATAAGGGAAATTTGCCTCTTCACATTGTTTTTTACTTTTTTCAGGATTATCGGAAACGACAACAACACATTCATCACATTGTTTTAATACTTTATCAATAATGCTTAAATGCCCCATATGAGGTGGAAGAAATTTTCCAACAAATGCTCCTATTTTCTTAGCCATTTTTAACCTCCAAAAATTTATTCTTATAGTAAAATAACTTTAATTGCAAGGCGCTTTGAAGTCCAAAATTGTGGTTGTCTACAAAGTTTAAAATATAATTTAATTCTATTTGGAAATAAGTTATATCCTCATCCACTTCCAGTTTTTGTTTTTTATCTAACAAGACCTCCGCCTCAAAACATTCCACGGACTCGTCGCTAATACCCGCGCTTGTAAAACTATTTGCTTGAACTTTCTTCAAATTAATCACACTTGCACCTATTTCCTCCTCTAATTCTCTCTTTACTGCCATGATAGGTTCTTCATTTTCCTCTACTAGTCCCGCTGGCAAGCCAAAAATATAATCATTTATTGCATACCTAAATTCCTTAATAACCACAAGGTAAATTTTATTATTTTTTTTGATATAAGGCAGAATTCTAACCGCGTCAACTATATCTTTAGATTTTGATTCCAAAGTTTGAAATTTTCTTCTTGAGGCAAAATAGTATTCTTTTTGTCTATTTTCATCCAAAATATATGTATATTTGTACAAATTTAAATATTTAACATTTGTAAGTTTTTTTATATTCACTAACTTTTTCATAATATCTTCTCGAATTTATCAAAATTTTGAATTAATGCGCCCATTTTTTTCATATTCATAAGGGCTTTTTTATGAAGAATTTCTGCATTGTGATTCTCACTATTAAAGGTGTAGCAAGCGTTTTCATAAACAATTACTTTTGTAAAAAGATTGTTAGATTTAATATAATTAAGATAACTTGACACAAAATTGATAACACAAATATCTGTGCAACATCCACATACAAAAACGTTGTCAAAATTGTTATTATTTATTAACCTTTTAAACTCTGGCGTTATAAAACCATTTGTTGTGTTTTTGTCTATAATATGGTCAAATAACTTTTCATATCTTTTCAGTTCAGGGATCAACTCACTTTCCTCACTACTCTTTATGCAATGAGGCGGGAAATCCTTAAATTCCTCATCAAAGACTTCATGGCAGTCTTTAAAAGCCACTACTTTATAATTGTTTTGTTTAGCTTTATTTATAGCATTAACAATAGTAGGGGTAATTTTATTAATATTTTTATCTGCCAATGCCCCAAAATTAACAAAACCATTGACCATATCAATTACAACTAATAAATTTTTCATTTAAATTTCTCCTTATAAATTAAAATTTGATTTTTTTATACAAAGTTGAAAACAAGTCATTTGCAGCTGGCACAATAAATAAAATTATTGATTTAACGTTTATAACACAAAATAAAACTAAAATTTTTTAAACCTAGAATTGCCCATATTGTTCAAAGAATCTATAATCAATTTTTACAACGAAGCAATATAAATCATACTTATAAATCTATAACATCTCGTTTAGTTTGTGAGATATATAAAAATATAATTCACTTAAACAAAAAGTCTTCTGCTGCATTTGATTTTAAATTTGCGAATCTTGCAAACCAATAATGATATTTATAAAATTCAAAAAAATTAATTATTTACCAGGCAATTCCTTAAATGCCTTGAATATCATACTCATTATGCTCAACATTAGTCCTCAACCTTTAATTGATTACTAAAATTATTACCTCCCTTTTTTGTTATTTTCATTATGATAATATCATATTAAAATTATATTGTCAATAAATTTTATAAACTTGTTGACATTTTTTTATTAGTCTGATATTATCACAATGAAAATATATTGTAGGAGAGAAAAAAGTGTTAATTAACAAACGTGAGTTTACTCCAAAAAGATTTTCTAGCGGTGAATTGAAGTTATTAAAAAGCCAACTTGATGAATTTATAAAACAAAATAGAGTTGAAATTTTGTATGAAAACGATTTTAATATTTTTGAACTTTTTTTAATAATTGATTATTATAAGAAAAAAAAGGTCAATATAGATTTAATTTTAAGCTATCTTCCCTATCAAAGAATGGAACATAAAGGAAGAGATGAGTTGGACACTGTTAGTTATGTCGCAAATTTGTTTAATAGCTTTAACTTAGATTCTATAACCTTATGCGAACCTCATTGTGATATAAATTGCTTTATGAACTCCAAAAAAATAAGTTTTATACATGAATTAAAAGCTAAAATTTTTAAAGAAATTAATTTTGATTTAAAAAATGACTATGTCGTATTAACTGATAAAGGCGGTTACAAAAAATATAAAAATATAGCTCAAAACATGGTATACTTTAACAAGGAAAGAGATTTCCAAACCGGGCTTATAATTAATCAAAATATAGTTGGAAAAATTGATGTAAGTAAAAAAATCTTAATTATAGATGACATAATTTCCACGGGAGATACAATTGTCAATATTATACAATATTTAACTACACTTGGAGCCAAAGAAATTTACATCTTTTCCGCACATTTAGAAAACAATAAGTTTAATAAACGAATAGAGGAATTTTTTAATGTTAAAAAAATATTTGCAACAAATAGCTTAAAAAAACAAGGTACTAAAAAAATTAAATTATATGACATAAGGAAGATTATTTATGGAAACAAAGATTATTAATAAATTGATTGATTGGATAAAAGATTATGTTAACTCTGTAAATGCAAAAGGTGTTGTTATTGGAATGAGCGGAGGAAAAGATAGTTTAGTAGTTGCAAAATTATGCATAATGGCGTTAGGCAATGACAATGTTTATGGGCTCATCTTGCCAAATGGAGAAATGAGCGATATACAGGATGCCATTAAGTCTTGTGAGTTATTAAATTTAAAATATAGCATTATAAACATACAAAACGCTTTTAATAGTATTATTGAAAATGTAAGCAACATTTTGCCAGGAAAATCTTTGTCTAGCATAACTACACTTAATACAGCGCCAAGACTTAGAATGACAACCCTCTATGCCCTTGCTGGAAGTTTAAACTATTTAGTTGTAAACACCTCAAATTTGAGTGAAACTATGATAGGATATTGTACAAAATGGGGTGATAATGTTGGAGACTTTGCACCAATTGCAAATTTTACTAAGACTGAGGTTTGCGAGATGGGTTTAATGCTTGGCTTGCCAAATGAACTCGTCAATAAAACTCCAAGTGATGGATTATCCGGAATGAGTGATGAAACAAAATTGGGATTTTCGTACGAAGAACTGGATAATTTTATAAGAACTGGTAAAAAAGCTTCTAATTTTGATAAAATCAATAGATTATATAATACAACAAAGCACAAACGCGACCAAATTAACAAGTTCCAAAATAGTTTTATTAATTATTTTGAATTAAATTAAAATACAAAGGAGAAAAAATTGAAGGATTTTTATGGATATTTATCTCGAATGGAAAATTCCATTCAAGACAAGTTATTTTTTATTGACAAAGTAAATTTAGATGACTATGATTTTGTTATCGATTTTGGATGTGCAAATGGCAAACTTATTTCAAATCTCATTGAAATATATCCAAACCTTAATTTTATTGGTTATGATAAAAATGAAAAAATGCTAGAACAAGCCAACAAAAGCATAAACAACAAAAATGTTTCTTTTGTTAGTTCCCTTGATTTCATATCTATGTCAAATTTAAAATTTGTGCTTATTTTTAGTTCGGTACTACATGAAATTGAGGAGAATGAACTTCAAGACATAATAGATTTAATGAAAAAGTCGTCTTGCATTATAATACGTGATATGTATTTTGACGATTCTAAAGATTTCAAAATAGATATAAACAAAATAATTCCTTCCACAAAACAAGATAAATATTTTGTAGATTTTGAATTGAAATATGGCAAAATCAATAATCTTAAAAGATTATATCACTATTTTCTTAAATATACTTATACTTCCAATTGGGAAAGTGAATTGTTAGAAAATTATTTTAGCGTTCAATATGATACAATAATAAAACAATTGAATAATTTTAAAATTATTTACGATGAAAAGTTTACTCTACCATTCAAGCAAAAAGAGGTCTTATTGAATTTCAATTATAATTTAGATAAACCAACACATAGAAAATTAATAATTAAAAAAATGGAGAATGAAAATGCTAAGCAATGAAGATGAAAAATTTTTAGAACTTTATAGTGACAGCGAATATGAAAAGCCAAGTGTAACCGTTGATGCAGTTGTATTTAGAATAAAAAGTATCGCAAATTCCAATTATCGAAAACTACCTGAAAAAAAACTTCAAGTTTTTTTAACTCAAAGGCAATATCCTCCTTTTAAAGGAAGCTACTCAATTATTGGAACCTTTATTGACCTAAAACACGAACTTAGTGATACAATGAAACTTTGCGTTAAAAAAAAGGTTGGTCTTAAAAATTTTTACAGTGAACAACTTTTCACTTTTGGCGATAGAGCTAGAGACCCAAGGTCAAGAATTTTAAGTGTAAGCTATCTTCTTTTAACCGATTGCAATGAAAAACTTATTAATGGAGAATGGTTTGATGTAAACTTAAAAGAAGTCATTTCAAAAATTGAAAAGATTGAAAATGGATACATCATTTCAAAAACATTTCAATTAGATTTAGTGGGAGAAAATACAAAACTTACTAATATAATTGAATTAAATGTAAAAAAAGATGGTCTAGAAACAACAAAAAGTTTATCAGTCAAAGAAAACTCACTCGCTTTCGATCATATCAACATAATATACTATGCCCTTGAACGATTAAAAAATAAGCTAGAATATACCGATTTAATTTTTAACATGCTTCCAAAAGAATTTACATTAACCGAACTAAAACAATGTTATGAAGTCATATTGGGAGAAAAACTTTTGGATGCTAATTTTAGACGAAAAATCTCTAAAATGGTAACACCTATAAATAAGTACGACGAGGCAAAAGGACACAGAACATCCCAACTATTTGAGCACAATCCAAATTGGATGAACGTAAATATAGATTAATTTTAATATTTTTAAATGTATTTAAAATAAAAACATTCCAACAAGGAATGCTTTTATTTTAAAACCACATATCACAATTATGTATTATGATGAAATTCCGCTACATTTCTTTAATGTTTAAAGTAATTGATTTATTATGATTAAATTGGGTCAATCTTTTAGCTTTTATAATAAGTGAATTAACATCTACAAAGTTTTCAGAAACTTGTGAAATCTTTTTGTCAAATTCATGAATTGAAATATCAAAATGTTCATCTTCATAATCATATGTTTTTAAAATACATTTTTGATTTACTTCAGTGCACCAAGCATAAATCTTGTTTCCAGCGTCATCCCCTGTTAAGAAATGTAATTCATACCCAAAATCTTCTCTTTTTCTTATTGTTGCAAAGTCCACTTGATAATAAAATATTCCATCTTTATCACAAACTAAGCTAGACAGTTTAACAATCATATTAGCGGGAATCTTCCCAATAAAGTTCATATACTCTCCTTAAATTTAATTTTTAAATCTAACCTTGAAATTATAAGAAAAGCTCACAAAAGCGAGCAAAATCTTATCATATTAATTTATATTTGTTATAGAGTTTTAGCAGAATCTTCTTGATTTAAAGTTTTTTTCAAAACTGAATTTAGATATCTCTCATAGTTTTGCATCCAAAATAAACAAAGTTCTTTATTTTCTGCCGTTTTATCTTTCTTATAATTTTCATAAGCTTCGTCAACTTTGTTTTGAAAAAAAGTAAGAGTACGATTTGTATTCTTTTTTATAGACTTACTTAAACCATAAACTTTAGAGTTATCTCCATATAAAACATTAAAAAGTCTTTTTCTATACTTTGAAATTTCCTTAGAATCTTCAAGCAAGTTTTCAACAACTTCCTTAGTATTTCCTATCTCTTTCAAATCTTTTTTACTAAATTTTTTAACAGAAGAAATCTTTTTCATATTTTTACCTCTTATTAAATTAATAATATCATAAAAATTTTATTCCGTCAATAGACTTAAATAATAAAGTTATCATATTAAATAATACTTTTTATAATTTTATTCTATTATATTATATGATTATCCCTTTCTATGTTATTACAGCGATATGCTATTTTTACATATCACTTTATAAATTTGAAAAAACACAATTAAAATCTAATGTTATATATTTATAACGACAAATTTGCTTTGAATTAAAAATTTTTTTTATAAAACTTGTTCCTTTTCTCCGGTTTTTTTATATTTCAAGTTTACATCCTCTAATTCATATATATTATATCTCAAATTTTCAAATGTGGCTTTGTCACAAAATTGCATTGTGTTTGTATAGCAGGTC
>CALKLQ010000056.1 GCA_937992055.1 uncultured Clostridia bacterium
TTTTTCTAAAACTTCTTCAGCAGTTTTTCCGTAAATCGAATGTTGTCCGTTGCAGTCCCGATACCTGGTATAATAGCCCGAACCATTTGCTCTTGGTTTTATAGTCTTGTTATTATATTTAATAATCTTCATTTTTTCGTCCTTTTTCAAAAGACACTCATTTTGAAGAATATTAACAGCTTCTATTAATTTTGTTAATTCCGTTTTATTCAAATTAATGCTCCTATGTCTTATAGCATAGAAGCATTTTTTTTGATTTTGCAATGACTTATGTTAATTTATCGAACAAATGTTTGAAAAATTAACATATATTCTTGGCTGTAAACAACTCGTGACTATATAATATCCTAGTTAATATATATATTAATCTCTAGCGTCTATAATACCCAAAAGATAATTATAAACTTTTTCTAGTTCCTTATTATTTAATTTCTTAACCAAATTAACTACTTGAAGTTGCTCTGCACTAAATTCTGGAGAGACTTCTTTTACTGTTGATTCAACACCTAGCAAATAATCGGTTGTAACATTAAAGTAATTAGCAATACTGACTAAAGTGTCAAATGCCGGTTCATTAACTCCTTTTTCATATCTATTAACTGTAGCACCTTTTACATTTAATATTAAAGCCAAATCGTTTTGAGTCATTTTATTTTGTTTTCTTAATTCTTTTAGTTTTGTACAAAACTGATTGCCAATATTATTATCCAACATTTTCTCTTTTAATGTTGATTCAACACCTAAAAGACAATCAGTTGAAACTTGTAGTACAGAAGCAATTTTTATCAATGTTTTTAAAGATGGTTCTGCAACGCCAGTTTCATATCTTCCTATATTTGATTGACTGACTCCAACAATATTAGCGAGTTCTTCTTGCGAACACTTTCTATATTTTACAGATTGTATAGCAATTTTATCTTTATATTTACCCATATTTTCTTTCCTTATTCTCTAGCATCCAAAAGTCCTAAAAGATAATTATAAACCCTATCTAGTTCTACATCATTTAATTTTTCAAATACATTCAAGACTTGAAGTTTTTTTGGATTTGATTTTAAATAAACTTCTTCTTTTGATGTTTCTACCCCTAACAAATAATCGGCTGTAACATTAAAGTAATTAGCAATCTTTCTTATTAAAGAAAAATTTGTTTCTATATAATTGTGTTCAATTTTATTAAGTTGACTTTGAGTTATTTCTAAAGCAGATGCTACTTTTTGTTGGCTTAAATTTTTAATAGTTCTTAAAAATTTAAGCCGTGAGCCAAAAGAATTTTCTACATTATCATCCAACATTGTTGAATTTATTGGCAATTCAATTCCTAAAAGATAATCAGTTGTAACATTAAAGTATTTAGCAAGTTTTATTAATGTTTCGAGATCTGGTTCAACTTCTCCCTTTTCCCATCTAGAAATATTTGCTTTGTTAGTTCCAATTGAACTAGCCATCTCACTTTGAGTAACTTTCCTTAAGCCATTAATATTCAATCTTACTTTATTTTTTACTTTGGCCATAATATACCTCTCTTATTTATTTAAGTCTACTTGAAAAACTTCTTGAATTTTATTTATTAAACAATTCCTTAAGAATTTTAAATTTTTCATTTTAACCTCAAAGTAAATTTTATTTATCTTGAGAGATATGCTCAATTACTTCAAGCATTAAGACATATTCTAAAACTTTTTCTTGATTAGATTCAGACAAATTTAGAATAGTTTTAATAAGTTTTTGTTGTTTAACTTCAATTTCATTTAACTCTTCTTTATTTTTTTGTTCAATACCTAATAAATAATCACTAGTAATATTTAACGCCTTTGCAATTTTTGCAAGAGGCGAAATTGTTGCTTCTGCCTTTAAAGTTTCATATCTTGCTATATTTGATTGTGAAATATTGGCCATTTTAGCCAAATCGCCTTGCGACAAATGACTTATTCTTCTAATTTCTTTAAGTCTACTCGCAAAAATTTCTTGAATTTTATCCATCTTATAACCTCCATAAAAATTATACATAAATACATAATATTGTTCAATATAAACAAATAATTATATTTTTTAAGTAATATATGCATATTTTTATTGACATAAAATGAATTTATGTATTATTATCACAGTAAATTAATACATATATGCATTAATTTACCAGCATTAATTTATCCATTGATTTACAACTTAAGTTGCTTGCTGGGGCAACT